>JBBRJL010000045.1:0-10064 GCA_038219375.1 Chitinophagales bacterium
AATTTAATCCTCTGCTCAATGCTCATGATGATATTTCATAATGATCGATATTCTCTAATTTCAAAACAAAATACACAAAAATCTCGTTAGGTTTTTTTAAATAGTAATGAGATCGCTAATCTTAACTGCCATTTTCGATTATAAATCATTCTTTTTTTTACCATGCGCCCATTACTGAAACATGTTTTTATGAGATTATTCATATTATTCTTATTTTTATTTACTACTGATATTTTAGTTGCGCAACCTGCTACTAATCCGCATGATGTTGTATACAATCACTTGAAATATCTGGAAGCAGAATCTAAAAGCCCTGCTCGATCAGCGAAATCTTTTCATCCAGATATACCAATAAAGAAAAGAATCGAACTCGCTGAAAACCTAAAACAAATACTCGAATCAAAAGGGATTTTAATGGTCATTTCCACGATTCCAAATACACCCGACTACCGAGATAGTATATCAGGAAATCAGATTTATATGGTCACTAAGGAACTTCCTAGTATTACTGTAGAAAAATATGATAATCACTGGTATTACTCAAAAAAATTGACTGTAGAAATTCCTATTTTATTTAAAAAGACTTTCCCATCATGGTCGTATAGCATTATTAACAATATACCAGAAGTATTAAAAACCCAATTTCTCGGTATCGAGATATGGAAAATATTGGGACTTTTGGTCATCTTATTTGTAAGTTTTATATTTTTCAAAATCTTTGAACAAGTAATTGATAAATTGATGCATATTTCCATTTGGGATAAGCTTAAGATTGACGACAGACATCTACCCAAACTTCATAAACTTGCGAGATATTTGGGCATCATATTTTTTTTGATCTTAATAAGATATTTTCTTCCAATTCTTGTTTTTGAGATATCAATATCTAGACCGCTATTTAAACTCATTAACATAGTTCTAACCTTTACGATCATTCTAGCTGTTCTGAAAATAGTAGATATTGTAGGCGTTTATTCAAAAAAACTTACCGCAGTAACTGTTTCAAAAATCGACGATCAACTCATGCCAATCGCTGTAAAAGCGACTAAAATTGCGTTGGTTATTATTGGTTTTTTCAGAATTTTATATTTATTGGACGTCAATATTACAGCCCTCATCGCAGGTCTCTCTATTGGTGGGTTGGCTTTAGCGCTCGCAGCACAGGATACTGTAAAAAACCTGATTGGTTCTGTCATGATATTTTTTGACAAACCGTTTCATATTGGCGATTATATTATGGCCATGGATTTTGAAGGGACAGTAGAAGAAGTGGGTTTCAGATCATCCAGAATAAGGAAAGTGGACAATTCACTGATCACCGTTCCGAATGGTAATCTCACAAATGCAACTATGATCAATTATGGTATTAGACAGTTCAGATTATTTGAAACAACAATTGGATTTACCTATGATTCTGACCCTAAAAATATAAGCGCATTCGTGGACGATTTGAAAACTTTTCTGAACCAATATGAACACATCCAAGAAGAAAATCATTTCGTTTATCTTCGTTACCTTTCAGCGTCGTCTATAGATGTTTTCGTACGAGCTTATATATTCGCAGCAAATTTTAGGGACGAATTGGCTTTTAGACAAGAGCTGTTATTCATTATTATTGAAAAAGTCAAAGCGAATAATTTGTCTTTCGCCTTCCCAAGTCAATCACTATATATTGAATCTATTCCAAACCAAGTTACACCTAAAAAAGATGATTTAGATGCTCTGGAAAAGAGCAATATCACTAAGTAAGATCTAGGCCTAATAATTCAGTTAACTCAATACGACATTGGTCAGGATTTAGAAAATGAATGGATTTTATGCCTAATCTAGTTGCTGCTTCGTAATTATGTGGATTATCATCAATAAAGATAGCCTTTGATCTGTCGACTTCATATCTGCTAAGTAGCAATTCAAAAATTGCAGGATCTGGTTTTTTTAAATTTTCAGCACCTGATACCAAAATAGCGTCAAACCAGTGTAAAAAGTCATACATACTTAGTGCTATAGGAAAAGATTCTGCCGACCAATTGGTCAAGGCTACGATTTTAAATCTATTGCTAGCTTTTAATTTTGAAAACATATCTACAGTAGCATGTATGGGACCACCAAGCATATCTACCCATCTTCCATAATAGGCTTGTATTTCCTTTGTATATTGCGGATATTCCTCAACAAGCTGCATGGTAGCATCAGCAAATAATCTTCCTGCGTCTTGTTGTTCATTCCAATGTGAAGTGCATATATCTCTTAGAAAATACTCCATTGCGTCTTCTGTGACAAACATTTCTTTGTACACATATCTAGGATTCCAGTCAATTAGTACTGCACCTAGATCAAAAATTATGGTATCAAATTGACTCATATATGCTCTTTTACAATCTACGTACCCAAATATTCCTAAAACTTACCAAATCTCCATGATCTTGAAGAATAAAAGGAGCGCCTCCATGCATCGGATTTTTAGGGAAACCTATATACTCTGTTGTTCCTAAGATTTCAGTATTATTTTGTGTGACGATGCCATTATGAATTACTGTAACTCTAGCAGACGCCAATTTATTTCCAAAAACATCAAATTTTGGAGCACTGTAAATAATATCATAGGTATTCCACTCACCGGTTTTGCTGCAAGCATTTGACAATGGCGGATGTTGTTTGTAGATAGAACTTGCTTGTCCATTGTAATAAGTTTCATTGTTATAATTGTCCAGAATCTGAATTTCATATCTAGACTGCATAAATATGCCACTATTACCCCTGCCCTGGCCTTCACCTTTTAGAACCACTGGACTTCTCCACTCAAGGTGCAAATGACAATCTCCGAAAGAAGCTCTAGATACGATATCACCACCACTAGGTTTGACGGTAAGTATACCATTATCCATTGTCCACTCAACCTTTGAGCCATCAAGTTTAGTCCATTGGTCAGTATTATTGTCTAATAGAACGATAGCGTCTGAGGGTGCGTCCCATTTCATAGCTTTACCTGTTATGGCAGTCGGTTTTCTTGTCCAATCTTCAGTATGCTTGGGATCCTTTGGTTCAGCGATCTGACAATATGCGTGTAATGAAGAAAACAGTAAAAACGACAGAAAAATATTGTACTTCATGATTTTATAAAACTTATATGCCAAATAAGTGCGAAACTAAGGCTAAAATATTTGAAAAAAAATTAAATTTGCACTATTATTTTTACTCATAAAAAAAATCATTGTATCATGAGAATATTTTTATTTGCCGTTTTATTAGTTTTTGTCTTAGTATCTTGCAAGAACACAAGTCCTGAATCTAAGACAGAAGAATCAAAAGGTGAAATGTATGAAGGTGAAAAACTAGAAACTCCGGTAGTTAGAATTGACTTAAATGACATTGCACAGCATGTAGGCAAATTACCAAAGGATGTGGATTTATTTACCAAATACAGCCTCGAAGGAAGAATAGAAAAAATAATGGGCACAGATTATTCTGATTTTAAGGCAGAGTGGAATGAAGAGACACCGCTCAAAAAAGATGGTGAAGTAATGTACACCACAGGTTGCCGATCAGGTGATTGCAAATCAAATAAATATTTGTTAGTTTTGGATCTGCTTCAAAATGGAATCAATGTTTATAATTTCAGAGGAACTAAAACCAAAACTTACGAAGAAGATCACATCATCATCGGTCTACCAAATCAAGTCCAAGCAGACTTTGAGAAAATACTCAATGAACAGAGAGGCATGTAATTATTTATTTTGCTCAGTCAATCAAACAAACTGATTGACTGAGCAAAATTACTTATTAGACCGTTACGACTTCTTTGAAGTATTCGTAAGTTCTGATCAGGCCTTCTTCTCTTTGGACCTTTGGTTCCCAACCCAATAACTCTTTAGCTAGTGAGATATCAGGACGTCTTTGTTTAGGATCGTCTACAGGCAGCGGGTTATATATAATGTGTGCTTTAGGATTTTGTACCAGCTTAAGTACTTCATCAGCAAATTGCATAATAGTAATTTCAGACGGATTGCCCATATTAACAGGACCTGAATAGTCACTCTGCAATAGCCTATAGATACCTTCTATCAAATCATCTACATAACAAAATGAACGTGTCTGATTGCCTTCCCCAAAAACAGTCAATCCTTCACCACGTATAGCTTGCGAGAAAAAGGCAGGTAATACCCTACCATCCTCCACGCGCATTCTCGGTCCATAAGTATTAAATATTCTAATAATCCGTGTCTCCAAACCATGAAAAGTGTGGTATGCCATCGTAATAGCTTCCTGAAAACGCTTGGCTTCATCATACACTCCACGCGGACCGATAGGATTTACATTGCCCCAATAGTCTTCCTTTTGTGGATGCACCAAGGGATCTCCATAAACTTCTGAAGTAGAAGCTATCAGGATTCTAGCGTTTTTTGATTTTGCCAATCCCAATAAATTATGCGTACCTAAAGAACCCACTTTTAGCGTTTGGATAGGCATCTTAAGGTAATCAATAGGGCTGGCAGGAGATGCAAAATGCAGGATATAATCCAATTGTCCAGGTACATGTACAAATTTAGATACATCATGGTGGTAATATTCAAAATTTTTGAGCGGAAATAAGTGCTCAATATTTTTTATATTACCAGTAATCAGATTATCCATACCTATGACATGATAACCTTCACTCACATACCTATCACAAAGATGTGAGCCGATAAATCCTGCCGCTCCTGTTATTAATATTCGTTTCATTTAACTAAAAGTATTTAAGATTTAATTTGTTTGCATCTAGCGACAAAGGTAGGTTTAATTTATAATTTTCTCAAAATGTGTTGGCCTAAAATGAGTCTTAATGGTCAAATAATGTTCATTTTACCACGAGATACAGCCACAAAACTAACTTAAAGTACAGATTTTTAAAAAAAACAAAGACATGTCGATATTTAATCTTATTTATTTTTCCGATATTTGCACTTTGTTTTGATTTCTAAGTCCAAAGAGTATATATTTACACTAATATTAAAGTTAATAAGAATGTCTCCCTTCAAGCAAAAAATGGCCGGCTATACATTGCCACAACAGGTTCAGGCTATGGGTCTGTACCCTTTTTTCAGAACAATTGAGTCAGAACAAGACACAGTAGTGAAAATAGATGGCAAAGATGTATTAATGTTTGGCTCGAATAGTTACCTAGGTTTAACGAATCACCCAAAACTCAAAGAAGCATCAATAAAAGCTATTGAAAAATATGGCTCAGGTTGTGCCGGTTCACGTTTCTTAAATGGTACATTAGATATACATTTGGAGCTAGAAGAGGACTTGGCAAAATATGTAGGGAAGCCAGGCGCACTAGTATTTAGTACAGGATATCAGGTCAATCTCGGTGTAATATCATCTATACCCGGTAGACATGATTACATTATTATGGACGATTTGGATCACGCGTGCATCATAGATGGGGCTAGATTGTCATTCGCCAAAGTGATGAAATATAGTCACAATGACATGGATTCACTAGAAAAAGCGCTAAGCAGATGCGAAATTGACAAAATAAAACTGATAGCTGTCGATGGTGTATTCAGTATGGAAGGTGATATCGCTAAGCTTCCTGAAATCGTGCAACTAGCTGAAAAGTACAATGCTACTATTATGGTGGATGATGCACATGGATTAGGGGTGCTGGGCAAAAACGGTAGTGGTACCTCAGATCATTTCGGAGTTACCGACAAAGTAGATCTAATTATGGGTACTTTCAGTAAGTCATTAGCGAGTATCGGCGGTTTTATAGCTGCTGATCTCGATACCATCAATTATCTTAAACACAATGCAAGATCATTGATATTTAGTGCAAGTATCGCTCCTGCAAATGCTGCAAGTGTCATAGCTGCCGTTGAACTTATTCAGGAAGAACCAGAAAGAATCACGGCGCTTTGGGACAATACTCATTATGCTATGGCAGCACTCAAAGCAGCTGGATTTGATACTGGACATTCAGTAACTCCTATTATTCCAATACTAATCAGAGATGATTTTAAAACCTTCCAGTTGACCAAAATTGCTTTGGAACGTGGTATTTTTGTCAATCCTGTAGTGTCGCCAGCAGTACCGAGTTCATCTTCGCTTATTAGGTATTCGCTCATGGCAACGCATACCAAGGCTCAAATAGACGAATCTGTACGTGTACTAAAACAAATATCAGAAGAAATAGGAGTATTCGAAGTAAATCCTGAGATGTCAGTCAATATTGTAAATATGTAAGTCCGATTAGATGCTTTAAGGAATCGAAATTTCCTAAATTGGATAAAAAAAATTCCATAAACACCATAATAAAAATGGAGTTTATGGATTTTTTTTTAGATAAGTTTCTTAATTAAAAGGTTTGTTCAACTTATGAAAGTACGCTCCTCTCTTCAGGATTGGTTCCAAAAGGTTCAAAAATAGCCTATAATTTAACCCCACTAAATAATTTCAAAGAATTAATATTTTCTCAATTAATTAAATTCCAATGAATAAGTCTTACATTTGGGGCGATTCTGGTAGTAAAAAAACCAAATCAACAAGAGATAACTTTTTATACTTTACAATTTATTACCATTAATATTACTTTAATCAAAAGAGTATAAACCACTAGATATGAGCATTATAATAAAGGAAGTAACCTTCAAAGACGGTATTTCAGAATTTATAAATTTCCCTCACGATTTATACAAAGATGATCCATATTATGTGCCTGAAATCTACATGGGCCAAAAAGATATGATGAATCCTGATAAATACCCTTTTCATAAATATGGTAAAGTAAAGTATTATTTAGCGCATAAAAATGGTAAAATCGCAGGAAGAATTGCCGCCATAAACAATACCAATTACAATCGACATCACTCAAGCAATGTAGGTTTTTTTGGTTTTTTTGACTTCATAGAAGATCAGGAAGTATGCAATAGCCTTCTAGACAAAGCAGCGGCTTACGCCAAAGAAAATGGCCAAGTATCCATCATGGGACCTACCAACTTTACAACCAATGAAACAGCGGGTACTCTCGTAGAAGGATTTGAAGATCCTCCCAAATTAATGATGACTTACAATAAACCCTATTACAGTAAGCTCATGGAAAATTATGGAATGAAAAAGGAAATGGATCTATTTGCTTTTATGATTTATGCTGAAAAAGCTTCTGAAAAGTCGCTCAGAATAGCAGATGCAGTAGAAAACAGACTTAAAACCAAAGGAATTACCATAAGGAATATAAACCTTAAGGACATTAATAATGAAGCAAAAAGGATTCAAAAAATATACAATGATGCTTGGGAAGAAAACTGGGGCTTCGTACCTTTTACAGATGCGGAGTTTGAATATCTCAAGAATGATCTGAAAATGCTCCTAGATCCTAAATTTTCATACATAGCAGAAAAAGACGGTGAAGCGATAGGATTCGGCTTGACACTTCCTAATATCAACGAAATTTTGATCAAAAACAAAAGGGGCAAATTGTTTCCATTCGGGATATTCAGATTATTAATGGGCAAAAACAAAACCAAATATGTCAGAATCTTAGCCTTAGGTGTCTTGGAAGAATATCGAAAGATGGGCATTGAAGCCATATTTTTTGCAAAAAACATACAAGAAGCTCGTAGACGAGGCATCATAGGCGGTGAAGCATCTTGGGTATTGGAAAGTAATGAAGCCATGGTAGCTGCTGCGGAGCACCTCAATGGTGAGAAATACAAAACTTATAGACTTTATAAAAAAGAAATCTGACTTTAACAATGTCAAAAGAGAAAATATTGATCACTGGTGCCAATGGATTTATAGGCGCATTTCTAGTAAAGGAAGCCTTGAAAAAAGATCTCGAAGTATATTCAGGCGTTAGAAAAAACAGTAATACAAGTTCCCTTAAAGATCTGGATACCAAATTAGTAGAACTAAATTATGAATCTGTTGATGAGATGGCAAACGTGCTAAAAAACCATCAATTTACCTACATCATCCACAATGCTGGTCTCACAAAAACGCCCGATGCCAATGAATATATCCGCGTCAATAAGGATTATCTCGTCAATGTGATACAAGCTATAAGAAAATCAGGATATGAGCTCAAAAAATTCCTTTATGTCAGTAGTCTTGCCGCAACTGGGCCAGCTGATTTTCAAAAAAACGGCATATTGACACAAGATTCGACTTATCATCCGGTGACAAATTATGGCATTAGCAAGCACCAGGCAGAAACATACCTAACCCAACAAAACGATATACCTTACTTAATCATTCGTCCTACAGCAGTATATGGACCTGGCGAAAAAGATCTGCTAAATGTCTTTCAAATGATCAATAAACGCATAGATCTGCAGGCAGGATATATGCCACAAAAACTTTCGTTCATCTACGTCAAAGATTTGGCAAGGCTTATGATAACTGCTACCTTGAGCACGTACAAACACAAAGCATATTACGCAACAGACGGAAATGTGTACACAGGAACAGCTTTTAGTGGATTCATACGTGAAAGTCTCAATAAATATGCTGTTAAGATAAAACTTCCTATTCCAGTGATCAAAATTGTAGCATTCGTTAGCGAAAAAGTATCTGGATTATGGGGAAGTTACCCACCACTCAATGTTGACAAGTTTCACGAAATCAAGGCCAGAAACTGGTGTTGCGATGTATCGGACCTAGAGTCTGAACTAGGCTTCAAATCAGAATATGACCTTTCTACGGGTATACCAGAAACAGTAAATTGGTACAAAGAACATAAATGGCTTTGACATTTATACCAAAGTTTAGTCTTATTCAACCAATATTTGTACTTTTGCGCCACCTGGAATAAGCGTTTATAGTTGTGCCAATACACATAAACGTTGCCCAATTACTTAATAATCTCACATGTCAACAATCGATAAAAAGAAAATAAGATTTATCACCAACCCGTTTTCAGGTACTAAATCTAAAGCTAAGCTGAAGGAAACGATTGAAGAAAATCTAAATTTGGCTGATTTTGATTTCGAGATTTGTTATACTGATTACCCAAGACATGCTACCCAACTTAGTGCTGAAGCTAGAGACATGGGGTATTATGCTGTTATTGCAGTAGGTGGTGATGGTACTATAAATGAAGTAGCCTCAGCACTAAAAGGATCTGAAACCGCTCTGGGAATTGTACCTTTTGGTTCAGGTAATGGATTTTCTTACCACTTAGGAATAAGAAGAGATGTGGTCACCGCCATACAAATTATCAACGATCACAATACCAACCTGATAGATACAGGGTCCGCAAATGGTCGTTTCTTTATCAATGTGGCTGGACTAGGATTGGACGCAACCGTAGCTTTTAAGACAAAACTCAACAAAAAACGTGGATTTATTCCTTACTTCATCAATACACTCAAAGAAAGTATAGGATTTCGGTTTATGAAGCTCAGGATATCTACAGATGACAGTGTCATGGATGGAGAATACGGGATGGCTGTTATTGCTAATGGATCCATATACGGCTATGACTTTGCGGTAGCTCCTGCTGCTATTTTGGATGATGGTTTATTTGATATTATATTGGTTCGAAAAACTCAAATCTTCAGATATTTTTTACTCGTACCGCGTATGCTCAATAAAACTTTTCATAAAAGCCCTTTAGTTCAATACTTCAAAACAAGTAAAATAACTATAGAAAGTACAGATGGCACACCTTATTTTCACGTAGATGGAGAAGGATTTGAAGCGGAAAACAGCATAACATTTGAGGTCGTTCCAAATTCAATAAAATTAATTACAAAACAAAATAAGCAATGTTAATACTTATAGCATGTATTATACTCAATGCCCTTATTGGAGTGATATTCAAGCTTTTCAATAAATATAAGATAGATAACCTTCAAGCCATTGTGGTCAATTATGTTGTATGTGTCATTACAGCATCTGTCGTTATCGGCGGCAATCCGATACCTATCGACCTTACTACTCAACCATGGTTTTGGTACGCATTAGGGTTAGGAAGTATTTTTATTCTCGTCTTCAACTTGATGGCCCTGACGGTTCAAAACTTTGGAGTAGTCATAGCTACGATCTTTCAGAAAATGTCTTTACTTGCACCTACACTCATT
>JBBRJL010000046.1:0-10013 GCA_038219375.1 Chitinophagales bacterium
TCCTTGCTTTATCTGCAAGTTCTTTGATTTTCAACTCAACATCGTGAAACCCTATAGACTCTACATTGTGTATCGGGGGTACTACAAGTCCTGTAGGTGTAGAAATGGCAATAGAAATATCGACGTAGTCATGATAAACGATATCATTTCCATCCAACATTGCATTTACATCGGGCATTTGCATGAGTACTTTTGCGCAAGCCTTAGCAAATAAGGACATATACCCCAATTTGATACCATGTTTTGCAACAAACCTATCCTGATATTTTTTCCTAAGATCATTAATAGCTGATAGATCCACTTCATTGAAAGTGGTGAGCATAGCCGTGTTGTTTTTTGCAGAAACCAATCTTGCGGCGATGGTTTTCCTCATTCTGCTCATTTTTTCTACACGTACTTCTCTTGCACCAGCTACTATTGTTCGGGCCTCAGGAGCATTTGGCGTTGCTTGGGTTGATGTTGCAGCAGGAGCTGATGTTTTACTTTCTATGGCTTTAGAAGCATCTTCTTTGGTAATACGCCCATCCTTGCCAGTGCCTTCTACAGACGAAATTTCAACACTTCCTTCTCTAAGGATTTTTGCAGCAGCAGGTGAAGGATGACCAGTCGCGTAATTTTGAGTTTGAGTTGTGGCAGTTTCTGCAGGTTTTACTTCTTCCTTCTTAACAGGAGCAGCAGGTGCAGCAGTTGTACTGCTTCCAGTTACAGATGTATCAATCCTTGCTACAAGCGCCCCGATAGCAAGATCATCCCCTTCTTTGGCGACATAAATCAATTTCCCACTTGCCTCTGCTGGAAATTCCAACGTTGCTTTATCAGATTCAAATTCACAGATGGGTTCATCTATTTTGACGAAGTCTCCGTCTTTTTTTAACCATTGTGATAATGTTACTTCTGTGATTGATTCGCCAATAGTAGGCACCTTCATTTCTACCAAACTCATACGCTTTAAAAATTTCGGTCAAAGGTAGGTGGAAAATACCAAAGTTATAAAGGATTAAGCTATAAATTAGAAATTTATTTTAATCAATTTAAAATAAATTTTAAGCAAGTTTAAAAATAAATTTTAATATCTTAATCTTACCATCTCTACAATCTCTCCGACTATCTTTCTAGCATTTGTTACAGTACACGTTGAGTTATTATTCATTATACTGAAAGCTAGTTTTTTTCCTGATTTTGTTATCATGTATCCACTCAAATTATAAACTCCAGCCATTGATCCAGGTTTGGCAAAAACATAGGGAACACTTTCTTTATTAAACATCTTTTTTAAAGAACCATTTCCACCACCGATTGCCATCAAAGAAAAAAGTTTTTCTTCAGGAATATCCCGATGTAAACTGATTAAGACTTTTCCCATCATTTCAGGTGTAAAAAGATTGTACCTCGAAAGTCCAGATCCATCTACCCAAACAGACGATGTGTCCAAAATGCCTGCGTATTTTGACATAATCGTATCAATGACAAAAATTGTAGATAGTGTGTCAGCAATCGACATACCACATTGTAGCAATAAATGTTCGGCGAGCATATTATCGCTCACTTGCATCATCCTACGATAGACAGTATCCACAGGTAGTGAATATTTGGTCATAACATACGTTGGAATAGGAATTTCTTTTTTGATAATCACTTTTCCAATTGCATCTTCCAAAAGTCTGATATTAACTTCTGCAGCATTTTTGAAAGGAACTTCTTGATAATAAGTCTGTAATGAATCAAGACTTGTTGGAAATTCAAACGTATTATCCTCAAACTTTCTTTTTACTTTTTTAGAAGCTGTGTTTTTGGTTATTTTTTCTATGGCTTCTTCTGGTGATATTGAAACTACAGCAGTGTCTTTTGAAATTTTAACGACATTACCATACATAGGAAAAGAAGTCAATTCTGCTTGGTAATAATCATTATAATCATCCCACATCCAGCCTTTACCGTATGGCTGTAAACTGCTATGAATATCAGAATAATATACTGTCTTGTGCGCTGTTTTGGACTTCAAAAAAGCAATAATATCAGAAGCTGGAAAAAATGGGTGTAATAATGTCGGATCTGCTGTACCCCAAAATGTAAATGTACTATCTGTTTCTACATATTTTAATGCAGTGATCGAGTCCCCAAGCGTGTGAAGGCATACAAAAAGCGTCAATATCTTAGTATTGGAAGCAGGTACAAAATAATGATTTGAATTTTTCTGATACAAGATCGTATTATCCATTAGATCATACAAAAAAATACCTGTAAACCCAGAGTTTAGAATTGACGTATCTAAAAGATCACTAATAATATCTTCATTGGGAACGATTTCAAATTCATCATGAACAATCCTTTTTTGAATAAGAATTGTATCCTGCACTTCCACGATCTCCATGGGAACGCCTTTACCACTCGAACAAGCAAATAAGCCCAAAAAGCAAGCTATACATATGGTAATCAGACCTGATTTCATACGAACTTAAACAGCTACATTGTACTCTCTCAATGCGTCATTGAGTGACACTTTGGTATCTGTAGATGGTTTGCGTTGTCCGATGATCAATGCACAAGGCACTTGATATTCCCCTGCTGCAAATTTTTTGGTATAACTGCCAGGTATAACTACAGATCTTTCAGGTACTTCCCCTTTGTATGTGATTGGTTCAGGACCAGTGACGTCAATGATATGGGTAGATTGGGTTAGCACCACATTGGCGCCTAGTACCGCTTCTTTTCTGACACGTACACCCTCTACGACGATACATCTCGAACCAATAAAACAATTATCCTCGATGATCGTAGGGCTAGCTTGTGGTGGCTCGAGTACACCACCTATGCCTACACCACCCGACAAATGTACATATCTGCCTATCTGCGCACAAGACCCAACCGTAGCCCAAGTATCCACCATTGTGCCACTTCCCACCCATGCGCCAATATTGACATAAGAAGGCATCAGAATAGCTCCAGACTCTATAAAACTACCATATCTTGCTATCGCATGAGGCACTACTCTTACACCCTGAGCTGCATAGTTCTTTTTGAGCGGAATTTTGTCATGAAACTCAAAAGGCCCAACTTCGATCGTCTCCATTTTTTGTATTGGAAAAAACAAAACTATTGCTTTTTTTACCCAATCATTTACTTTCCAACCATCACCATAAGGTTCGGCAACCCTCAATTTACCTTGATCTACCAAATCTACTACTTCTCGGATAGCCTCTTTGCCACCTACCTCATTGATTAGCGTACGATCATCCCACAAATTCTCTATCAATATTTTAAGTTCCTGCATGATATATGATTATTTTTTATTTTAAATATTTAAAAAAAGATTCTGAACGCCACCAACTGTGCCAAGACACCTACTAGGTAACCACCATAGATTTCGTCTTCCTTATGCGCTTTCAGATAAAGCCTACTCGTTCCCACTAGTCCAGCTGCGATAATTACTATCATGATTACCATCCGATCACTCATTCTCAGCTGAAGATTTAGAAATGGAAAGGGAACGTCTACTATGCCGTAAGACCAATTATACACAATGAGTATCATACCTGCGACCAAACCACCTGCCCCGATCGTATGTAAACTGATCTTCGTAAAACTATTGAGCAATAATGCCATAAATACAGCTATAGTGCTACCCAAAATAAAAAACGAGAATGCTTCCGGTACGACATCGTTATTTCTAATATTGACATAAAGCCACATATAAAATAATCCAGTGACAATAAGTGGCCCAATACGCTCCATCTTGTCTTCCATCTCCAGACTTTTGATCAATCCAAGTGCCCTCATCATCAAGATAGCAATAAGTGGAAACATCATTGAAATGGTCACTACTGAAATGATAATCAAGCCTTGAGACTTCGGTCCTGCAAAGCCAAAAATGAAAGGATTGGCCAACATAAGATAAAACAGCACGTAGCTAATCAAGAATAGCGGGTGAAAGATGATGGAAACAGCCTTGGCAAAAAATGACTTCATAGTGCTCGTATGGATGTGCAAATAAACGAAAACATTTGCAATTAATATAAATTTTTGGCATCAGATCAAAATAATACCTTCCGTCACCAACCATTTGATGGTCATTCCTAGTCTTAAAGGATGTACTTTACTCATCAAGTTGTCATAACTTAATTGCGATAAATGACTACACGATTTAAAACAGATTAAATCGTGAGTTATCGCAATGACCTCCATTAAATATCAATTCACCTTCTAAATTTTATCATCATGAAAAACTTTTTGACCATTCCTATTCTATTCCTTTTCGTGCTATCATTTCAGTCCTGCCTGAAAGATTCCTGCACAGGATCCCGTGAATTTGTACAATTTACACCTGTGTACATGACCAAAGCCCAATTCAGAAAAAACATTGAAGCATCATCCACCAGAAAACTCGAAAATCCTGGCAAAATGTACTTCTACCAAAATTACCTTTTTATCAACGAACAAGGTAAAGGTGTACACGTCTACGATATGACAGATGAAACGAATCCAATCAAAATCAGTTTTTACGACATACCGGGCAACTTCGATATAGCTGTCAAAAACAATATCATGTATGCGGATAATGCCATTGATCTCGTAGCTTTGGATATTTCTGACATCAACAACCCTAAAACGGTCAAAAGAATTGAAGATTACAACAATGTTTACTCCAATAACGACCCTCAACTATACTATGTCTACAGTATCAAATCTAACGTGACGACTATGATAAATTGTGACAACCCGAATTTCAATAATAGAATATTTTTTGAAGGCGATTTTGCAAACTTTGATATCCAATCATCAACAAATTCTAGTGTCATCAGCAATAGTAAAAGTGGCACAGGTATAGGTATAGGTGGGTCCTTCGCAAGATTTACGGTGGTGAATGATTACCTTTACACAGTAGATCAATCTAATCTTAAGTCATTTCTGATATCTAATCCTTCCAACCCTGAACTTAAAAATACTAATGCAATTGGTTGGGGTATCGAAACCATCTTCCCATACAAGGATAAGCTCTTTGTAGGGTCCAATGCTGGTATGTACATCTTTGACAATAGTAGACCTGAGTCGCCAGTATTATTATCCACATTTGAACATGCTCGCGCTTGCGACCCTGTAGTCGTCCATGAAAATACTGCTTATGTAACCCTCAGAAACGGTACCGAATGCACTGGATTTACAAATCAACTTGAGATCATAGACATTACAAATATACTACAACCAAAACTTATCAAATCATATCCAATGTCTCATCCGCATGGTTTATCATATAGCGATGGTAAAATTTACCTAGCAGAAGGAGAGTACGGTTTTAAAGTCCTGAATGTAGAAGATCCTAATAAGGTCAGCGAACTTTGTTTTGTAAAAGACATCCATAGTTACGACATGATTTCACTGTCCAAAGAAAGATTATTTATGATCGGCGACGATGGATTTTACCAGTACAATGTGACCAATCCGAAGAAACCTGTAGAAGTCAGCAGCATCAAAATAAATCAATAGCAATGCCAAAGTCAGCCATCATAATCTGTGTAATACTTGGGTTTTCCTTTTATGGGATAGCCCAAGATGCATCAGAATACAATGACAAAATTTATCTGAAAAATGGTAGTATTCTGCAGGGCAAACTCCTAGCCTATTCTGTCAAAGACTCAGTAACATTTACATTAAATGGTAGCCAACCTATTACATTTCCTGTTTCACTGATCAAAAAAATCAAGATGGGAGATGGAAATAAAAATACCGTTGCAACATACCAATTTAGAGAAAACGCATGCTATGCACGCACACAGATATCATCTCTGTATAGGAAAGACAATAGCGGACTTTCAGTCAGTCAAGCTTTCGGATATCAATATCGCTCTTGGCTTGCCATCGGAGCAGGTATAGGTATAGATAACTATTACAAGGAAGAAGGCAATGACTTGATGCCTGTTTTTATAGAAATGCGTTCGTATTTGTTAAAGCAAAACGCTAGTCCATATGTGGCGCTTAGGTATGGATATTCCTTTGCTTTTGCAGATGAAGAGATCGGACAAGTGGAAGCCAAGGGTGACTATTTCTGGAATCCTGTCATTGGATATCGTTTGGGAAGTGGGAGACCCTATTTCGATATTTTTTGTGGGGCAAAGTTCCAACACGCATCCTACAAATCTAGAGACGGATGGAGTGAGTTTACATATGAATTGAATTATAGACGATATGATTTTGGTCTAGCTTTGACATTTTAATTAATTCCCTTAATTTCAAGAAAAGAAAATTTGGTGTCCTTCACATTTAAGAAATGAATTTAAGATGGGATAATGATTATGAGATGCCTTAATTACAGAATACTAATGTTTTTAATGAAAAGCGGAAATTTTGTGAGTCCTACACAAGATTTCAGCTTTTTTCAGTAATTAAGCACTATATCTACCAATTTTTTAAATCTTTAACATAATATTGCATCATTTCAACCCATTTTTCCGTTCTTTGTGTATAATTTTTATTTCAAAAACACAGAAAGCAGATAATCGCATGTTAAGTAGAATTTTTATACTCAGTTCAATCATACTCCAGTCAATCTTCAGCTTTGCTCAGACAAAAGAAGTCACAACAGAAATCACGTCCACCACTATAAATTACGTCTCCAACGAACATCAAATTACAGAGACCAATGTTGTAAAAATAATGGAATTCATAGGTAAAAATCCTAGCAAAAAGGGACAAATCATACATATAGAATCGCACACAGACCAAGTGGGAAACAGCACCGCCAATCAACAATTATCTGAAAGACGTACAGCATCTGTTCGCGCTGAACTTATCAGACTCGGTATAGACAGCAGCACTATAACAAGTTTTGCATACGGCGAAAACAAACCATTAAAAACAGGAAAAGGGGAAGACGGCTATAGCCAAAATCGTAGATCCGTCATACGTATCATGCAACCTACTAAATACTATCTCCTCAAAGGAACAGTGAGACCAGACACAACGACTCAGAACTTTAAGGCAAAAGTCTTAATATCAAATAATACCTTTCGAGACTCTTTTATGGTGGGAAAAGATAGGGAATTTGCCATATACGTCCCTGTAACTCAAAAATTAAATTTATCCGCATCAGCCAAAAATTTCTTTTCACAGTCCTTAGCTGTCAATGTACCTGCAAATGAAGAAATTCCACCCGTAAACATAATACTGAAATCAATAATAATTGACCGATCATTTGATATTAAAGATATTAAATTTGTGGGTGACCAAGCTGCAATCTTAACTGAGAGTATGCCTTCTTTAGAAAACCTACTTCAGACCATGCAGATCAATGATAATGTTTGTTTCGAAATAGGCGGACATGTTAATTTCCCTGGAGAAGCATTAAAATCAGGCTCAAATTTCCAGCTCGCCATAGACCGTGCTAAAATCATCTATACTTACCTATCGAATAATGGTATAGACGCAAAAAGAATGCAATCTGTAGGTTACAGCAACACCAAAATGAAGTTTCCTAACCCAAAATCAGAAGCAGAACAACAAGAAAATCGTAGGGTAGAAATCATCATCCGTAAGTGTGGGAAATGATGTAAAAAATGATATTAATAAGTAATAGCATGTGTGTATAAAATTTTGCAGATTTTTAAAAGCTGCTGTTTTATTATTCATTGTTTCAAGTCAAGATATGCTAATCTCTTTTAGGCTTAATGTATGATCAATAGTCTGGCTTTGTCGCTCAAGCTGCAACTGGCTTTAACTTTTTTGCATTACCAAAAAAAGCTATTTCAGCCAGATCGCTCCACGTACCGGAACGGACTGCCCGATTTACATGCTACCATATAGTATAGATTAGTTCAAATTTTGGTCAAAATAAAGGTGAGTTTGCCCTTTTTAATAAAATTTGTGCATTTTGTCACACACACAATTAGAATTAAGAAATAATATAATCTTGCGTATCATATTACAGTTGGTATAAATCGGTATGGCTTTAACCCAAAAAAGTCATTAGTAAATCTATTCCAATCCAAAATGCCTGCAAAATCAATCCTTTACTTTACATTTGGTCAGTAATTTATAGATGTGAAACAGTTTAGACCTCATGACCGAAAGATCTTGAGTCACTTAATGTTGGGTTTAAAAAGTCGTATGTGTAAAGGGCATATTATTCAATAACAAACTGTCAAGCTTAAATCCTTACATCCTATTATATTCTTTAAATGCATCATTAAGCATTTTATAATCCAATTTACCTTTATTGGCCATTAAGTGATCAGATATGGCTAGAGATTTTTTGATACGACTTTCTGAATTCTTGACTTTACCTACGATGTAGAGCAAGCTTCTTTGTTTACCGGGAGTGAGTTCATGAAAATACTTACTTGCGTCAGGTTCTTGGTACAGCACTTCTTGAAATTCGTCAGGCATTGGCATACCATATTGGGATTCATCTTTCATCATTTCTACCGTAACCACAACATGAAGGATTAGCTTTAGTTTTTTGATAATATCTTGATTGAGCATTACAAACCAAGTTCCCTTATTTGGCATAAGGGCACAGTGAATGGTCATCTCTCCATTGATCATACATATGACTCTTCTATCATTGCCATCCATAAACGAACGGGCAACCTCATCAGAGACTAAAAAATGCCAACCCCAAAGAGGCGAAGACTCGAAATGCGCCAATTCAGCTTTAAAAGTTATGGGCGTCATGACTTATCTTCCATATTTTTTGACCAAAGAGCGAATTTTATCATTGAGTCCTTTTTCCTTAATAAGATCTTCTATATTGATGTGGAAGCGGAATCTCCAGTAATGTTTTGGGTCACTTGGTTCGTTGATTTGCTCAGAAAGTGCGTCTGCTTTACGCAAGGTAGCATCCATGCCCACGAGATCCTGAATGGGGAAAATAGCTAACAAACTTGGAGAAGACAAATGATCTTCTACAATAGCTTGTACGATTTCTGGCGTTCCATCCATTGGTGCATATCCATACCACTTCAGATAATTATAGTAATAATCTTTTGCATTTTCGTGGTCTCCTTGCCACCAACCTCTTATGGTAGACATATCATGACAAGAAGGGCTACATACGGAGAAGTAAGGGTAGGAAGGTACCTGACCAAATTTTGAATTCCCTTTAGGCATTCGTTGGATTTCTAACGATATAATATTAAGGTCTCGCATCACACCGGGTACTGCTTTTGGTATCATCCCTAGATCTTCCCCACATATGAGCATATCACTTGCATCTAGGATCGCGGGAAGTTTCCATAATGCTTGTTGTCTCCAATACTCATCATGCCTGTTATAATAGTAATCATTATACAATTTTAGTATTTTGGACTGAGTATATTGGTCCAGCTGATTGTAAGATTGCGTGGTAGCGAGTGTAATCCTCGGGTTAAATTGCATGCCTTCAGTATTGGGCTCTACCAATAATAGGACATTACTAACAAGCATAAGTAAGTGCTTTTCGTATTTTTTATACTTTTGGTTTTGAGCTACAAAATGACTTATCTCTTGCTGTGAGTCGAAGGATGTTTTAAAGATAATATGCCCATCACTCCATTTAGTAAAAAATACATCGAATATTTCATCGAGTTCTGCCCCAAACAATTGATTCAAATAATCGAGTGTGATATAAGGTGACGTTAATCTGCTTAAATCCCCCGAGATACCATATTGTGCTAACTCATCTCTAGTGAAAGGTAGGCGAGGATTGAACGAGCCCATAGTACCTTCTACCTGATCTGTAGGTATCTGCCATATTCTAAAAAAGCCCAAAATGTGGTCAATCCGTAATGCGTCAAAATATCTATTGAGTTGTCTCATTCTATTTTGCCACCATAAAAAACCGTCTTTTGCCATTTCTGACCAATTGTACGTAGGAAAGCCCCAGTTTTGGCCAAGAATAGCATAATCATCTGGCGGTGCTCCTGCTTGTTCGTTCATATTATACAACTCTGGTGCAACCCAAGCATCACAACTCTACCGATATATTCCAATAGGTAGATCACCTTTGAGCACTACGCCTTTTGATCTAGCATAATGTTTTGCCT
>JBBRJL010000047.1:0-9917 GCA_038219375.1 Chitinophagales bacterium
TTAATATATTAGATTTTTCTTAATATTTTTGACCTGAATAGTTACGTTTTTTGTTTACTTTTTTTGGCAATGCAAAAAAGTTAAAGCCAGTCGCGGCTCGAGCGACAAAGCCAGACAATTGATCATACATTAGGTATAAAAGAGATTGGTATATTTTGACTTGAAACAATGAAGGATAAAACAGCAGCTTTTAAAAATGTACAAAATGTTATACACACACTCGCCGTACAGCGTAAAACTAAAAGCATGAGCTACTGCACTACCCATCCGCTAGCGGTATTTATGCTTGAATACCGCCTGTGGGCATTCATTAAGCTAAAGCTTAAATCGCAAAAATATGTTTTTCGCCTTGAGCTTTGAAAAAATAACTACCATTATAATTTAACTAATTATCTTGGCAGAGCACTATATAGAAAAAATGTTTCTTCATAAATTTAGATTATTTTGAAGATCTAAACTGAATCATGTTTGATTTGGTTTTTTTGAAGACCTATTTTTCTATGATTTTTTATTTCAAGATACTATTAGGAAGTTGATTATACGACTATCTTGATTATTTTCTTCATTTCTACAAAATTTTATTTTGATTCGTATCCGAATTTATAGCTCTTCCCATAGAATTAATTTTGGCTTAACATTGGCTTAACATTGGCATTTTACCTTTGCGGCATCTATTATATACAGAATAACAAATTTTTTAAAATGAGTATTAATTTAAAAACACTTCTATTTATTACGAGTATCTTTATATGCTCACTCAGTGCAGGAGCCCAATCAGGCACTGTGAAGGGGAATATCGCAGATAGCAAATCTGGGGATGCAATGATAGGCGCTACAGTAGTATTGGAAGGAACTTCATCAGGCACGACTACTGATTTGGATGGTTACTTCGAGTTGACTGAGGTATCAGCAGGTATTTATAAGGTCATTATTTCAAGTATTGGTTACGCCAATATAATTATTGAAAATCTCAGAGTAGAGGCTGGTAAAGAAACTATTATAAATACAAAGATGAATGAAGAGTCACTTTTACTGGATGCAGTAGAAGTTAAGGCTCAAAGAAAGACGGACACAGAAATTTCAGTGGTAAGTGAGATTAGACAACTTGCAAATATTGCAGTAGGTGTATCTTCTCAACAAATCACCAAAACACAAGATAGAGATGCGTCTCAGGTCGTGCGAAGAGTTCCGGGTGTTTCTATTTTCGATGATAGATTCATAGTCGTAAGGGGATTGAATGAAAGATACAATACAGTATTACTTAATGACATCATCACACCATCCACAGAGGTTGATGTAAAATCATTTTCTTTCGACCTAATTCCTAGTTCTGCTATAGACAGGATGATGGTGTTTAAGTCACCTTCAGCTGACCTTCCGGGAGATATAGCTGGTGGTGCTATCAAAATATATACTAAAACAGTACCCGATGGGGATAATGTTTCAGTTGGATTCACTATGGGATTCAGAGGAAATGCTACGGGTTCAAATGTGTTAGATTACCAAGGCAGTTCAATGGATGGATTAGGTTTAGGAAGCAAATATAGAAGCCTACCATCTACTTTTCCTTCTACCAAAAGTGTCATAAATAATGCAGGAACTGAGGCTATGATCGATAACTTCAGAAATCTAAATCCTTATTATAGTGCAAAAAACACGACTATTAATCCGGATTTCAGAGGAAACATTAACCTTAGCAAAAGATTTTTTATTGGTAAAAAGGAATTGACAACTATTTCTTACATAAGCTACTCAAATACAAATACTTATCAACAAATGATACAAAATAGATTTTTGTTTGATGAGTCAATACAAAACACTTTCAAGGATGATATTTATACCAATAACGTTAGATTGGGTGCCATGTCAAACTGGTCATTGATCTTGAATCCAAAAAATAAAATTGAATTCAGAAATTTATTCAATCAGTTAGCAACAAAAGAAACAGTCATCAGATCGGGTCAATTGTTCGAAAATAATCTTGAAGTGGCAAATCAGTCATTCAGGTATGAACAAAAAAGTATATTGTCTAGTCAGTTGAACGGTACGCATGAATTGAACGATAAAACTAGATTCAAATGGATAGGTGGATTTGGTTACACACGTAGGTCAGAGCCAGATTTCAGAAGATTTACATCATCGAGAGAGTTGGGATCTGATGGAGCTTATAAGATAGATTTACAACAGTTTGAATCACCTACTTTACAGCAAGCAGCACGTTTCTGGTCAAATATGGATGAGTTCGTCTTGACTGCAACCGCCAGTATTGATAAAGTAATAGGTACTAAACATAGCGACAACGATAAAAATAAATTATTCAAAGCAGGTTTTTATTCAGAATACAAAGATAGATACTTTAAGGCAAGATGGTTCGGTATTGTAAATCCAAACAGGGTAGATGCTAGCATCACAAGTCAGACACCAGTTGATTTTTTCAATAATGATAATTTAAGGGCTTCTAGAGTATTTTATTCGGAAGGTACAAACTTTGACGATAAGTACACTGCTCAAAATATTTTGAATGCAGGTTATGTATCCATGTATATTCCTTTTTCAGACAAATTTAATGCTACCATTGGTTTTAGAAGTGAATACAATCAACAATTATTACAAAGTAGAGAGCGAGGTGGTGGCCAAAAAGTAGATGTCGATAATGCAATCTTTAGTCCGATGCCTTCACTGAATGCTACTTACAAAATGAGCGAAAAGAATTATTTGAGATTTGCTTATGGTAGTACTGTCAATAGACCTGAATTCAGAGAATTAGCACCTTTTACATACTACGACTTTATATTTGATGTATCTAGACGTGGTAATAGAAATATTAAAGTTGCTACTATCCATAATTTTGATGTGAGGTATGACTTCTACCCGTCCAAAGGTGAATTAATCACAATAGGTGCGTTTTATAAAAAATTCTACAATCCGATAGAAGCAGCAGTATTTTATAATGGAAGTACTGTGGCCTTTACAGTGGAAAATTCTGAATCAGCTACATCATCAGGTGTAGAGCTTGAATTTAGAAAAAATGTTACGGAAAATCTAATGGTACTATTTAATGCTTCTATGATAAGTAGTAACGTAGTTGTAAGCGGATTGAGTGATTACAATAGATTTTTACAAGGCCAATCACCTTACCTTATCAATGCAGGATTGTTTTACACGATACCAAAGACGGGTATCCAAGCTAACGTTTTGTATAATATCGTAGGTAAGAGAATTTATGTAATTGGTGATAATGTGTTGAGCTCAAATGTGTTTGAAATGCCTAGAAATGTTTTGGATGCAAATATCAGTAAGACTTTTGGGAAAGTTGAATTAAAAGCTGGTGCACAAGATATCCTTAATCAACCTTTCAAATTGGTACAAGATACAAACAGAGATAATAAAATAACAGATTCTGATGGCGT
This sequence comes from Chitinophagales bacterium, assembly GCA_038219375.1. Classification (GTDB taxonomy): domain Bacteria; phylum Bacteroidota; class Bacteroidia; order Chitinophagales; family Saprospiraceae; genus OLB9. Next base: position 3,411 of record JBBRJL010000047.1, read on the forward strand.
TTTTCAGGAATTCAGACGTGGTTCTAATTTCTATATTAGTGTGAATTACAAGTTTTAAATCCTTGTTCCTAGCTGTCAGTAATTATAAAGTAGTAACGTAATACATTGATTAATAAACCATTAAAACATTTTTAAGATGAAATTTAGTTTAAAATTATTTACTTTTTTAATTTTGGCAGCAGGACTGACTTTAGCTTCATGTGGTAGAGACGAAGATGAAGATGATGTATCGGTGCCAGGAGAAAACCTAATAGTGAAGGGTTCTATCACTACAAATACTACCTGGGCTGCCAAAAACAAATATCTTCTCGAAGGTTTTGTTTATGTGGAATCAGGTGTAACATTAACCATCGAGCCTGGTACTATCATCAAAGGAGACAAATCTACAAAGGCATCGTTGATTATTAAGCCAGGAGCAAAAATCATTGCTGAAGGTACTAAGGCAAAGCCTATTGTATTTACTTCAAATCAAGCAAAAGGCTCAAGAAACTATGGTGATTGGGGAGGATTGATTATTCTCGGAAAAGCTGTTGTCAACAAATCACCCGCAACAATCGAAGGAGAAAATATCTCTACATTCGGAGGAAATGACGACAATGATAACTCAGGAATATTGAAGTATGTGAGACTAGAGTTTGGTGGAATTTCTTTTGAAACAGATAAAGAAATCAATGGTTTGACACTTGGTGGAGTAGGTAAAGGTACCACTATTGAGTATGTACAAGTATCATTCAATGGTGATGATGCATTTGAATGGTTCGGAGGTAATGTAAATGCCAAATATTTAGTATCTTACAAAAACCTTGATGATGATTTTGACACAGATTGGGGATACTCAGGAAATGTTCAATATGGATTGGCATTCAGAGATCCTAAAGTTGCAGATCAGTGTACTTGCTCTGATTCCAATGGATTTGAGTCAGATAATGACTCTGCGGGTTCAGATGCAATGCCGCAGACAAAGTGTAAATTTGCCAACATATCTATCATCATAGCTGATGGTACACCAGATGCAAAATTCAGATCAGCATTCAGATTGAGAAGAAACTCAGCACTTTCTGTATATAACTCGGTAGCAGTTGGAGCTTTTCCTAAAGGTGGATTTGAATTAGGTGATGCACCTACACAAGCAAATTTCGTCAATGATAGATCAGACTTCAGAGGACTGATTTTAGCGGGTATGGCAAAAGGAATTGTAGCTGGAGATGAGATAAAACTTAATGATGCTGCACGTAAAAATATGTTCGGTATAGATCCCGCTACATTGGGATTGAATGCAAATTATAAAGCAGGTTCTGGTAAGCCAGGTTTACTACCAGTGGCTGGTTCACTTTTGTTGAACGGTGGCGTTACTCTTCCGGCAGGTTTTGAAGCTAACACAACAGTCGGTGCTTTTGGTACAAATGACTGGACAGATAGCTGGACAAACTGGGATCCACAAAATACTGACTATTAATAAAAGTCAATATTTGGGACAATACTAAGTTTTTTATTCTGTATAATTAGATAGTGAGCCGATGGTGACATCGGCTCTTTTTTTTTGTGTTTCTAGTATCAATAAAATCTATATCCTACTCCCACTTCTAGATGAAAAGAATACTGACGTATTTCTAGAATATTTAAATCGTCTATATTAAATTTTTGATGGTAGATAAATTCACTTCCAAAAACAATATCGATTTTATCTATAATGGGAAATTTATATTGGAGATTTACCGAATAATAAGCGTTGACATTAGTTTCGAGTTCGTATTGAGCCAAATCTATTTCATAATAGTGGAGATTTGATGTTGATTTACCTCCCAGATTTTTATAGACATTCATAGACATCCCAGATCCGAGACTCATATAAAGCTGGTCTATAATTCGGCTTTGAAAATTAATACCAAATAAATATTTATTCATCATAAACTTTACATCTTGAAATTGGCCGTATTCAAAGTATTCATATCCATAAATAAATGTTCTGGTGCCTTTGTGATTATATGAAGTATAGTCATAAAAAAGATCATCTTTTTGATATCTTATATTTGGAACTATAGTATAATTTGAGTTCTTTTTGCTGATAGGGATTTCTAAAGATGCCTTGATCGAAAAGTCATAATTTGAATCATAAGACCAATCTGATGAATTCAATATTTGATTACCTCCCATGATATTAAATTTCATTTGCCCCTGTGCAATAATGCCATAAAGCATGAAAAAAAGACTCAGTAACAATTGGATAAATCTTATCATATCATTGGTTCATTTATAGTTTATAATAATAAATTTCCTCATAATCAATAGTTAGAAATTCGTTTTCGTTTATTTTGTAACATTCACCTTTTATTTTGTATTCAACACAACTGGTTTCAAGATTTAAAATACTCCAGTCGTAATACAAATACACAATAAGATATTTTTAATTAATTATTTCAAATCTATGAAATTTTTTATCGTATTTAGCATCTATAATGCGTTCTCCTGTGTTTTGGTTGATAATATCAAATTCTTCTGGGTCAATAGAATTATCATTTCTAGAAAAATTAACTGCATAGTCACTAGAAATTGGCAATACTTGTTTCTGAAATTCTAATAAGTTTCGTCCCGATATTGCATCTATCATTAGCGATCTTGAATTTCTGAAATTAAGATAAATTCGATCTTTTGAGTCCATAGGCAAAACTTCTTTACTAAAAGGGTAATTATACGATCTGACTATACCATCATAAATCTGGCTATAAAACGCGATATTTAGCATCGGGTTTATACCTTGAATTAAAGTTTTAGCATTGGTTTCGTTTATGGCAACTCTTACTAAGTAATCACTGTTAAGTTGATCCTTCATTATTTTGAAACCGATAGTTTTGTATTCATCAGAAGTGGTATAAACCGAAACTAGCGTTGTATTTAAAGCCGAATACTTGTAAATCACTGAGGACTTTTCAAATTCTGCTAGTATATAAATGTCATTATCATGTTTTTCTACTTGTAAGATCTCTTTGGGCATTTCAGTGCCCAAGACAATAGGTATTGGCTGACTTTCTAATGTTTCCAAATGCACAGATTCCATCACCCAGCCCATAGTTCTATCCAATCTAGCGAGATACAAATGATCATCATGAATCTGATATGATCTACAATCAGAAAATATTTGCTCTAATGTGTATGGTCTACCAAAAAACTGAACTTTTCCTGTTTGATGATTCAATACGACGTACTGCCACTTTCGATTTATGTCGCCATATGTCACTAAATATTTATCTGACACCCTATATCCATCAAAAAATATTGCATTTATAAATTTCTCGGTCGCCAATTTTTTAAATGGGACCAACTCCTTTTTATAATCGTCTTCACATGGATAAATGCTCTTTTTTTTAGCGATTCATTATCTCCACATCAACCAGGAAATATTAACAGCAAAAATAAACCTAAATATTTAATCGCTAATTGGCAATATGTAGGACTTACGGCTGAATAATTTTTCATCTTTTTATTTTTTTTAGTATTAAATTTTCTCAAAAAAACATTTGAATTTATCTATAGCATCCAATCACCTTTCAACTAATCAGATTACAAATGTATATTATTTCTATTAAGTTACCATCAAAAATTTATTGATTTCTAAACAAAAAACTTATTTTTCTATTTCTCCGTAGTTAATGTGAGTAAATACACTTAATTTTGTCCCATGATCAACGACAATCTAAGGCCTCTCACTGACTGGCTGCCTATAACAAAAAAAGAAGTAGAAGCCCGTGGGTGGGATCAACTCGATGTAATACTTATTTCTGGTGATGCTTATGTGGATCATCCTACCTTTGGCACTGCCGTCATAGGGCGTATCATTGAGAGCGAAGGATTTAAGATTGCCATCATCCCACAACCCAATTGGAAAGATGACCTCAGAGACTTCAAAAAGCTTGGGAAACCCAAGTACTTCTTCGGAGTGACGGCAGGTTGTATGGATTCTATGGTCAATCATTATACCGCCAACAAACGACTACGGTCTACAGATGGATATACGCCAGGAGGTGAAGCTGGTTTTAGACCTGATTATGCTACGATTGTGTACACCAATATTCTCAAAGAAATATATCCTGATGTACCAGTACTCATCGGTGGTATCGAAGCATCACTCCGTCGGGTAACGCACTATGACTATTGGTCAGATAAGTTGATGCCTTCTATCCTTGTGGATTCTAAAGCGGATATGCTCGTATATGGTATGGGTGAACAACCATTGAGAGAGATTCTCAGATTGGTAAAAAAAGGCGTACCACTCACATCTATCAAAGATGTCAATCAAATTTCATACCTTACAGATAAAGTGCCAGTATCCAAAAAATGGAATGATGTCTCTCTCGTAAGTCATGAAGTATGCCTACAAGACAAAATCAAATACGCTTCCAACTTCAAGATCGTGGAAGTAGAGTCCAATAAGTGGCAAGCCAATCGTATCGTGCAAGATGTAATGGGACAAGTACTAGTCATTAATCCACCTTTCAAAACCATGACAGAAGCGGAGATGGATTATTCTTTTGATCTGCCTTACACTCGACTGCCACATCCGAAGTACAACAAACGTGGTACTATTCCTTCATACGAAATGATCAAATTTTCTATCAATATGCATCGCGGTTGTTTCGGTGGCTGTAGTTTTTGTACTATCTCGGCGCATCAGGGCAAGTTCATAGCATCCAGGTCTGAAGCGTCGATCCTGCGAGAAGTAGAACAACTGACTAAACATCCTGAATTCAAAGGTGTAATATCTGATATCGGTGGTCCATCTGCCAATATGTACAAGATGAAAGGTAAGGATGAAAGTATCTGTGCGAGATGTCAGGCGCCTAGCTGCATTCACCCAGTGATTTGTTCCAATCTTGATGTATCTCACAAGCCATTGACGGAAATTTACAAAAAAGTAGACGCTTTCCCGGGTGTCAAAAAAGCTTATGTAAGTTCAGGCGTCAGATATGATTTGCTGGTCGATGATTTTAATAAAAATAATCAGGATGGTAACCATGATGAATACCTTGAGCAATTGGTCACAAAACATGTGTGTGGAAGGCTCAAAGTAGCGCCAGAGCATACGGGTGATGCGACGCTCAAGATCATGCGTAAACCATCATTCAAATACTTCAAAAAATTCAAAGAGAAATACGATAAAATTCAAGAAAAACATGGGCTCAAACAACCATTGATTCCTTATTTTATCAGTTCTCACCCAGGTACTACGGAAGAGGATATGGCCAACCTTGCTGCCGAAACCAAAGAACTAGGATTCAGACTAGAGCAAGTACAGGATTTTACGCCTACACCAATGACTGTGGCAACGGAGATCTATTATTCTGGCGTGCATCCATACACCTTGCAGCCAGTACACACGCCCAAAACTCAAGAGGACAAGATCACCCAAAACAATTATTTCTTTTGGTACAAACCTGAATTTAGAAACTGGATAAGGACGAGACTCCACAAGCTCAATAGACCCGATCTAGCCAAACAATTGCTCGGTGACGATAAGCCAATGCCTGCTAATACCTGGAGAAAAAAAGGTAAGGAAGTATTTGCGAAAGAACAAGGCGGTAAGCTGGATGAAGGAAGATCTTCTGCAAAAAACAATATATCCGTGGCAGCCCAAAATGGTACAACATCTAAATCGCAGAGGAAGGATTTTAGAGATGCAGATTTTAAAGCCAAAAATCGATACAAGTAAAATGTTCTATTGCCAATGATTCACTTTAGAAGTTATAACTGACGGACGCATTCAGACCATAATTACGGACATTGCTGTAATACCTAGTTATAGTCTCACCAAGTACGCCAGTGCCAAGTCTTAATAAGAACATAGGATAAAGTGTCAATGGACTGCTCATTGAGATGCTGAAGCGATCATTGATTTTGTATGTTAGACCTATCTCGACGTTTGTGAATGCGCGTCTTTGATTATCATATTGTTTTTCTTTATAGGCAAGTATATAATGAAAAATATCAAAGTTAAGAAATAATTTTTCTGTACAAATTCTTCTGCTCAAACCATATTTTAATATACCATAGTTACTTTGTCGAGTGTTGCCATCAAAAAATATATTAGAATCTAAAAATCGATAAACGGAGAAACCTAATCCACCATTGATACTGTAGTTATCATTTATTTTTAATTTTCTTTCCAATATCAGTTCAAAAGTATTGCTTGATGATGCCCGAGAATTTTTTAACACTGCGGGCACATTATGAGGAATATGTTTTAGTATGCCAAACCTAAGGTGGATCGCACTCTGGTCTTGACTTATCGCAATATTGCTAAAGGACGAAAGTACAATTATTAAAAAAAAGAATTTAAGCTGTTTCATTATATTATGTCTTTTGAAGTTATGGTTATTTATTAAATTTATATCTTATGCCAATCATTATACCATTCATTTCCACAAATCTTTCAAATGGCGGAGTATTCCCAGGAGAAAGTATTGTTAGGATATTATCTTGTACAATTGGATGTATAGTAAATGGGGTAGATAG
>JBBRJL010000048.1:0-9912 GCA_038219375.1 Chitinophagales bacterium
TGACCACTCATACCTCCAATATTAATAGCAACATCATTGCCCATTACTTGGGCCATAGCCATAGTAAGTGCTTCTGACTGTGTAGGATTTACTTTACCTGGCATTATGGAAGATCCTGGTTCGTTCTCAGGAATGGTTATCTCACCGATACCACACCTAGGACCGGAAGCTAGCATTCTGATATCGTTGCCTATTTTCATCAGAGACACAGCGACAGTTTTCAGTGCGCCATGTGCTTCCACAATGGCATCATGCGCTGCAAGTCCTTCAAATTTGTTCTTACCTGTGATAAAAGGTAATTTCGAAATTTCTGCTATTTTTTTAGCTACTAGGACGTCATACCCTTTTGGTGTGTTGAGTCCTGTGCCGACAGCAGTGCCACCTAGAGCAATTTCTGATAGGTGTTTGTAGGAGTTTTTAATAGCGGCAATTCCATGATCTAGTTGAGAAACATAACCACTCAGCTCTTGACCTAGCGTCAGTGGTGTCGCATCCATAAAGTGCGTACGACCTATTTTCACCACTTTCATAAATTTTTTGGACTTCTCCTTTAATGTATCTCTCAATACTTCTAGTCCTGGCACAGTGACGTCCACCAATACTTTGTAAGCTGCTATATGCATTGCGGTAGGAAAAGTATCATTAGAAGACTGTGATTTATTGACATCATCATTTGGATGTAATACTTTTTTGTCGTCGTGGAGAGATCCACCATCGATGACGTGTCCACGATTGGCAATGACTTCATTAAGGTTCATATTGGACTGTGTACCTGATCCAGTCTGCCACACAACAAGTGGAAACTCATCATCCAGTTTGCCGATCATGATTTCTTTACACACTTTTTCTATGAGTACTTTTTTATTTTTTGGAAGAACACCTAGGTCATGATTGGCTTGGGCAGCAGCCATTTTCAAAACTGCAAATGCACTTATGATTTCTTTAGGCATTCTATGACCACCAATTTTGAAATTTTCAGCTGATCTTTGCGTTTGTGCACCCCAATATTTGTCAGCAGGTACATTGATGTAACCCATGCTGTCTTTTTCTTTCCTGAACTTACTCATATTTATGCGTTTATTATGCTAGACGATTTATTTATGTGGCAAATTTACAAACTTTATAAAAACTACCTACTACCATGAGACCACAACTTGTTTATTATATTACTTTAATACTTTAAAAATTGCCTTTTAGGACAAAAAATATTGGTAGATAATTTTTTTTCTTCATAAATCTCATTTTTTTGACCTTTCGTCTATGAAAAAGTGGGATTGATAGATTAGTCAATGAGCTACTGCAACTTACCTTTCTTTCGCCTCGTCATTGGTTTATAGTTTACTCAATATTTTTAATTACAAACACGATGAACCACCTGATCTTTGTATTTTTGATACTTACTTCATTTACGCTCCACGCCCAATCCATAGATGGTGTCATTCAAGATAATAATTTGCCTGTCTCATTTGCAAATGTAATGTTGTATAAGTCAACGGATACTACACTGACCAAATTTACTTACTCTGGTGATGATGGAAAATTTATCTTTGATAATGTTGCAAAAGATACTTACTACATCCAAGTGTCATATGTTGGACTTCAAGATTATAAAAGCGAAACATTCTTTTTTGATGGGATGGATAAAAACTTGGGTAATATTAATATGAATGCTGGGTCTGTCAGTCTGACTGAAGTTGTAGTCACGGCTAGTAAACCGATCATGGAAGTAAAAGCCGACAAATTAGTTCTGAATGTAGCTGGGAGTGTATTGGCTTCGGGGGATGATGCGCTGAGTCTTTTGCGAAAAGCACCAGGAGTACTTGTAGATAATAATGAAAATATCTCTTTGCTCGGTAAGTCAGGTTTGGTGATCTATATAGACGGTAAACCTTCACCTTTGACCGCTAGTGAACTTGCTAATATGCTCAAAAACATGTCGTCAAATGATATTGAAAGTATTGAAATCATATCCAATCCATCTGCAAAATATGAAGCACAGGGTACTGCTGGAATAATTAATATCAAAAGAAAAAAACTTAATAAAGATGGTATAAATGGTTCTGCCAACGCTGCAGTGAGACAAGGAGAGACCTTCGGTTTCAATACCGGATTAAACCTAAACTACCGGAATGAAAAGTTTAATGTTTTTGGTAATGCTGGTTATTTTGATACCAATAACAGCAATTACAATGATTTTTTTAGGAGACAAAATGACCTTGGTTTTCATACGTATAATAAAAGCAAAAACAATAGTGTCGGATATAATGGAAAGGTTTCTGCAGATTTCTACCTTTCCAATAAAAGTACGATTGGTTTTATAGCTGAGCATCAAGAAGACGATTTTTTGATGACTAATGTGTCCACCACTCAAATGGGAAACCCTTCATTTACTCAGATAGATTCTCTACTATTGAATGATGCGATCAATGTTGCGGATTCTAAGAATAGTAATATCAATGCAAACTACTATTATGATGGTGGTAATGAAACTACTTTTAATGTAGATGCGAATATGGGGAGATTCACTAGAAATAATGATTCTTACACACCCAATTTGTACACCACAGCTGATAGGTCAGTGATCACGAGCAGATTTGAAACTAGAAGTATTACACCAACTACTATTGATATCTTATCTGTAAAATCGGATTATGAACGTAAACTTGGACAAGGTAAAATATCCGGAGGTCTGAAGTCGGCCATGGTCTCTACGGACAATAGTTTCAACTTCTATAATATAGAAAGATCGGAAGAGATGCTCAATGCTAACCTTAGTAATAGATTCAAATATGACGAATGGGTCAATGCTGCTTACGCAAACTATGCCATTCAGATAAAAATGATAGGTATTAATGCAGGATTAAGGGTGGAAAATAGCAAAACTAAGGGTGACCTAATAGCCATGAATCCTTTAAATGATAAGGTGGTTGAACGCAATTACACTGACTTCTTCCCTTCATTAGGTGTGTCATACAGCCCGAGCGATAAGCACAGTTTTCAAGCCAGTTATGGACGGAGGATCAACAGACCAAATTATCAAGATCTTAATCCATTCGAACTTCAACTGGATCAATTGACTTTTGAAAAGGGAAATGCCTTCTTAAATCCCGAATACACTGATAATATCCAACTTACACACACATACGCATACAAATTCACTACCACATTGAGTTACAGTCATACATCAGACGTAATAACAAGATTGGTAGATACTTCAGGGCTGAAAGGATCATTTATCACTTGGGACAATATCGCATATAGAAAAACATACTCCGTAGGATTTAGCGCACCAATTTCTATATCTGAAAAATGGAATACTTTTACCAATCTGAACGGTATTCATACCAGAAATAATGCACAATTTGATGATGGTAAAACGATCAATCTCAATGTCAGTTCATTCAATATGTATCATCAGCAATCATATAATTTTAATAAAGGGTGGAGTACAGAAATATCAGGATGGTACTCGTCACCTTCTATTTGGGAAGGTACATTTACCATGAATTCCATGTGGTCAGCAGGTGCAGGGGTGAGTAAAAAATTTGCAGGTGATAGAGCCAAAGTAACCGTGAGTATGGATGATATCTTCAAAACTAATGTATGGAGTGGTGAAAGTAGTTTTGGCGGTCTCAATATGGACGTGAGAGGTGGCTGGGATAGTAGGCGAATAAGGTTGAATGTAAATTATAGTTTTGGCAAACAGTCTAAGTCATCGTCTAGAAAAAGAAGTATAGGTACTGAAGATGAGCAAAATAGAATCAAGAAGGGATAATTTATCCTAAAGAATATACATAGTTGTTTTGTTGGTAAAAAAGGGATGGCTTAAAGTAGCTGTCCCTTTTACCTTTATAGTTGGACAAAGAAATTACTTATTCAAAAATCAGTCATATTTTAATAGAGAAAGTATTTATTTCATCATGTAGTTCTACTTTGTTAACTCCAAAAATTCAACTATAAGGAACGTAGCTCTTACATCTAAAGATCACAAGTCTCCAGATAGATTAAACATACCCATCAAAGTCAGTAAATCTGAGTTTTGGTTTCTTAATAGTGGGATTAATTAACAAAGTAGAATTAGGTATTATGAAAAATGACATAGTTTTTAAAATTCTAGTATAAATAAGAATTGAAGTTTCATAATAAAGGGGATGAAAAACCAAATTTTCATCCCCTTGTATAAATTTATCTAGAAACTTTTACTTCGTACGTTCTCTAGATTTTGCAGAATAATTGATTTTTAATTGTCCTGCTTTTCTTAAGGCGGTTTTTACATCACCTACAATACCCATTGTCACTTCACCGTCTACTTTCATAGATGAAATAATGGCTTGACGTTGTCCTTCAGGTATAGTGGTCTTAAATTTCTCTAAGAACAATGGAATATCATCAGGGGTCGCAAACTTATCGCCAAGCTGTATTCTTGGTTTTGTACCATATTTAGGTTGGTTTTTTACAGTAGGCCTGCCTATAAAAATAAAATTTACTAAGGTTTTCTTCTCAAGTTTTGTTAACTCTGATGCTTGTGGTGTATTGGTGGTTACCATCAATTCAGTATCACGCATCTTAGTTACAACCATAAAGAAGAAAAGCAACATAAATACAATATCCGGAAGGGATGCCGTAGAAATGGCTGGTTGAGCATTACCTTGTTTCTTTTTAAACTTTGACATAACTTATTATTTTAAAAATTGTCAATAAATTATTTTTCATCACCAAATTGTGTCGGCTCAGCTTCAGATATTACCAAAGGAATAGCATCAGTGATTTCGGCCCTTTGGGTTTTATTTAGCTCTGTCAGGTTTTTGCCAAACTTCGCCATAGACGCTTCTTCCCAAAGCTCGTTATATGCTGCCTTCAATTCATTGTACACTTCTAGGTAAGTACCGTACTGTGTACCACGGTCATTTTTGATGGAAATAATCGCTTTTGCAGGATCTTCAGACATATTCTCAAGCCTTTGAGGGTTTGAGATAAATATCTTTGTATTATTCTTAAGCATTTTAATATCCATCGGCTCACCTCTCACCAATAGTTGATTGTCAGCATTAACCAATACAGAATAAACATTTCTAGTATTAAGCTTCATCTCTGGTGGCGGTTCATTAGACCAAGGTGGTAGCTTTACAAGTACCCCTTTATCTTCTGCTATCGTGGTGGTGACGAGAAAGAATATCAACAGAAGGAAGGCAATATCAGCCATAGATCCTGCATTGATTTCATTATTCATTCTATTTTTCTTTGCCATAATACTATGAATTTAGATTATTTAAAGAAATTTTTCACTTCAGATACTACTATTGATAAGATAGATATAACTAAAAGAATTCCACATGTCCATATGCCTGCACTTATAAATTTACTTGATTTTTCGGCAACACCAAATTCAGTATTTAATGCATCCCATTTACCACCAACATCATAAGTTGCAGTAGTATAAAGTATGATAAAGACTATAATCAATGCAACAATACCAATAACCATTTTTAAACTTGTCTTACGGTTCTGGATTAAATCCATAATAACTCCGACCAACATAAGCACAATAGCAATAACACCAAGTATAAACGTCAAAACGATACCCGTATTGAATCCATTAAAATTTTTAAAGTCAACTGACATTAAGTCAGTGCTAGTGTCGTATCCAGCGCCACTAAGTCCTGCTAGAACAGTCCCAATGAAGATAAGCGTCACGATACTACCTACTCCCATTGCAACGGCAGTCCCGTTTTTAACTAAGAAATTATACATAATATATATTTTTAGTAAATGATCAAATTATTTGAAAACTCTGTTTCTAGCCATGATCTCTACAAGGCCTATAGATGCATCCTCCATTCTATTAGTGATACCATCTATTTTAGATACGATATAATTATAAAATATCTGAAGAATAATCGCAACAACAAGACCAAATACCGTAGTCAAAAGCGCAACTTTGATACCACCTGCAACTACTGTAGGGGAGATATCACCAGCAGCTTGGATTTTATCAAATGCTTGAATCATACCTATAACCGTACCCAAGAATCCTAACATTGGAGCAAGTGCTATAAATAATGAAATCCAAACTAATCCTTTTTCTAATAGTCCCATTTGTACTGAGCCGTATGAAATAATTGCCTTTTCAACTGCTTCAGGACCGCCTGCGTGGTTTCTAAGACCTTCATAAAGTACACTGGCTGCTGGACCAGGCGTAGCTTTTGCTACATCTTTTGCACCTTCGATATCACCATCAGCAAGTTTGCCTTCTATTTTACCCAAAAGTACGTCTGTATTTGCAGAAGCAATATTCAACGTGATGATTCTTTCGATACTGAATGCAAGACCTAAAATCAAACACACAAGTACAATACTCATGAATTTCCAGTCTCCTTCGATGAATTTCTCCTTCAATGTCTGGAATGCCCCTGCACTTTCTGCCGCAGCCGCAGCATCTTGAGCCATAACATCAATAGCACCCACAGCAGACGCCACCATAAATACCCCGATTAAAAATAAAAGTTTTCGCATGATTTGTTAATTTACGTTTTTAGATAAATAAAAAAAATTCAAAAGAAAAGTTAAAAATATAAAAATTTTTTAATTCAGATAAAAATCTTACCAAAAATTTTTGCGGAGAGTGAGGGATTCGAACCCTCGATACCATTTTGAGGTATACACACTTTCCAGGCGTGCTCCTTAAACCGCTCGGACAACTCTCCTACACTGCAAATGTTCAAAAATTACTTTTAATATCAAAACATATTTTTTCTATACTTATTTTTATAATACACAAATGATTGAATATCAACATAATGTAATTATATTATTTTTAAATTAATATTTCCAAGACCACACTTTATCCTCAAAATTGTACTTTTTGTTAAATTGTTACTACTTTTGGTATCTACTCATACTCTCAAGATTCTACTATTATTGTTTATGGTGTGACCCTAAATAATTTATTTGCATTAAATGTCGTCACCGCGCCTATTTCCGATTTTGTGATCCCTTTGACATCGGCTAACTTCTCAGCTATGACTGAAATATAGGCGCACTCATTCCGCTTACCACGATAAGGAACAGGGCTTAAGTAAGGCGCATCTGTCTCTAAAACGAGATACTCCATAGGTATATTGGCAACAACTATATCGACGCCAGCATTTTTGTACGTTATCACACCTCCTATTCCCATAAGAAAACCTACATCCATGATTCTTTTGGCCTGCTCTGCGTCGCCATTAAAACAATGAAATATACCAGACAGATTGCCATCTTGGAGCTCATTTACTATAGATATCGTCATATCCAGAGAATCTCTAGAATGTATTACAAAAGGTAGGCCATACTCCTTTGCCAACGCAATTTGTCTCCTGAAAACGATCTCTTGCTCCGATGCGAATGTTTTGTCCCAATACAAATCAATACCAATCTCCCCGACACCTGCAAAAGTATGTTCAGATAGATTTTTTTCTACAATAGCTAACTCGTCTTTATAATTCCCCTTTACATAACAAGGATGCAGTCCCATCATAGCGTGACAATTTTTATGCTTTTCAGCTATTTGCATCATGTCATTTATGGAAGTACTGTCAATATTAGGCATATAGATGTCTGAAACGCCCGCAATTGCTGAGTCTGTCAACATATTTTCTAGGTTTTCTTTGAATTCTTCACTATAAATGTGTGCATGTGTATCTATAAACATTACTTTTGCGACTGATTTTATTTAAAAATTTTGGCAAAGAAACAAAAATATTATGTGGTTTGGGAAGGTTTGATACCAGGAATCTATCTTTCGTGGGAAGATTGTCAAAAACAAATCTTCGGTCAGGCCGCCGCAAAGTACAAGGCATTTGACTCAATGGCCGAGGCAGAATTCGCTAGCAAAAGAAAATATCACGAGTTCATTTCTAAAGCGAGCTCAAAAACTGTCAAAAACGAGTCTAAAAGTAACATCATTCCTGATAGTATTTCTGTAGATGCAGCGTGTAGTGGAAATCCTGGTGTAATGGAGTACCAATGTGTGGAGACAATATCTAAAAATGAGATTTTCCATCAAGGACCATTCAAAGACGGAACTAATAATATAGGTGAATTCCTAGGATTAGTACATGCTTTGGCTTTGCTAAAAAAGCATGAAAACGATCATACCGCCATTTATACTGACTCGATTACAGCGATAAGTTGGGTAAAAAACAAAAAGGCAAAAACCAATCTAGCGCTTACCAAACATAATGCTATCATATTTGACCTTATATCAAGGGCTGAGACTTGGCTCAAAACAAATACTTTCAAAAATCCCATAATCAAATGGAATACCGAATCATGGGGCGAAATACCTGCTGATTTTGGTAGGAAGTGATCTTTTGGTATAGCTTATAATCTTGCGAATTTTAGCTTGTAATCTGCTTTTACCTTTCCAGATTTGATATCGCCAAGCCTACGCTGAATGAGTTTTTTCTTCAATGGTTTCAATTTTTCAGTAAACAAGATTCCTTCTATATGGTCGTACTCATGCTGAATCACTCTAGCATTAACGCCTTCATATATTTTGTCATGTTTTACAAAATTTTCATCGTAGTATTGGATTCTGACTTTCTGGGTACGCTCTACATCTCCACGGATATCAGGTATGCTGAGACAACCTTCTTCGTATGACCACAAATCGCCCGTCTCTTCTATCACTTGCGCATTAATAAATACTTGTTTGACGCCCTCATCTTTTTTATCATCTTCCATAATTTGGATTGAATCTATGATAAACAATCGGATAGAAAGTCCTACCTGTGGTGCAGCAATGCCTACACCATGCGCAAAATACATGGTTTCCCACATATCATCTAAGACTTTGGCCAAATCTGGATAATCATTACTGATGTCAGATGCTTTCTTTTTTAGGACAGGTTGTCCGTAGGCAAATATTGGTAAAATCATAAAAACTTAAATGTGTTTTAAATATCTCTGCAAAATGACGACTGCACTTACTCTATCGACCAAGGCTTTATCTTGTCTTGTTTTCTTTTTGGCACCACTATCCAAAATAATTTGTTTGGCATGTACCGACGAAAACTGTTCATCCGCAAAATCAATCGCTATTTCTGGCCACTTACTACCAAATGACGCCGCAAAGATATCAATATTCCTTTTTAAGGAGGTAAAATTCCCATCTTTATGTACAGGAAGTCCGATTACAAGTTTTTCGACACGCTCTTCTTTTAGGTACTTTTCCAGAAAAATAAATATCTCGGGCGTTTCTACCGTAGTCAATGCGGTCACAATAATTTGAAAAGGGTCAGTTGTAGCTACACCACACCTTTTTACTCCATAATCTATACATAAAATTCTCGCCATGATGGGACAAAAGTAAGGTTTTTGGATGTAATTGATCGCTAAAAATAACCTATTCATCTGATTTTCTGAATGAATGACCATATTAAGGAACTTACAAGTATGCATTAATGTTTAAATAACCGAATCAATAAAATAACAAAAATGATAATCGCTTTAGTAGTTTTAGTAGTAGGTGGTCTATTTGTGATGTCCATGTACAACAAATTGGTATCACTCAAGAACCGAGTTTTGGAAGCTTGGAGTGGTATTGATGTCCAATTGAAAAAAAGATATGACCTCATACCGAATCTTGTGAATACCGTAAAAGGTTATGCCGCCCACGAAAGTGGTACACTAGAAAAAGTCGTTCAAGCCAGAAATCAAGCTATGGCCGCAGGCAGTGGTGGCTCTATTAATGATCAAGTACAAGCAGAAAATGCTTTGTCAGGAACTTTGAAGTCATTATTCGCATTATCAGAAAGCTATCCAGACCTTAAGGCTAATACGAGCTTCCTCGCTTTGCAAAATAGCTTAGCTGAGATCGAAGAGACACTACAGAATGCTCGTAGATATTACAATGCATTAGTAAGGGATAAT
>JBBRJL010000049.1:0-9874 GCA_038219375.1 Chitinophagales bacterium
TTCAGCACCGCTACACAAAATTTTACCACCATTTGTATATAAAAGACTGCGTCAAGGATTGATAGATATTGACAAAAAAATGAAAGGCTACAAAACAAATCGAGCCAATATCATCGGTGTGGAGAGTAGGACTTCGGCGCCCATTAGAATACCGAGAGACTCAGAGACTTTATGTCACCCAGAAATATCAAGTCTCTATCCTTGCGGAGAAGGCGCTGGATATGCAGGAGGCATCATTTCAGCAGCTATGGACGGACAAAATGTGGTGAAAGCGATCAAAAAATGGATTGATCTGAAAATTTCATCTGAGAATATGCTTTAAACAACTACTTTTGTAGCATGAGGGACATAGCAGATTTATTAGGTAGGATATTTATCGCTTTTTTATTTATATATGAAGCATTGGACGCCTTGGTGTTCTTTAATAAAACCAAGGCAACTATGTCGGCCTATGGATTGACATGGAATCAGGATTTCCTTCTAGGAATAATTATATTTGTTCTATTATTTGGAGCTATCTTGGTTTTAATTGGTTATTATGCAAGTTTTGGCGCTATTTTACTAACTATATATTGGCTTCCATTTACGCTGATTGTGTATTCCTTTTGGGATGATCCACAAGAATATCAGAGATTACACGCTTTATATTTTATGCGTAATCTTGCCATGATAGGCGGTTTGTTATTATTGATGGCAAATGGCGCAGGCAAGTATAGTATCAAAAGACTCATTTACATCATGAAACTACCACAATAATAGATTTTTGATTGTTTAGCAATTTTGCAATCAAAAATTGTTTCATTTGTTATCTTTACCCTCCAATCGTAGTATCCTGAAATGAGTATCAAAGCATTCATAGTTCATAAAGCAGCAGCATTTACCGCAAAACGCATCCTCAAATGGCGAAAAACAGCCGTATCGGATCAAAAAAAGATCATGCTTCAACTCACGACTAAAGCTAAAAATACGCTTTTTGGTAAAGACCATCACTTCGGTGATATTCATTCTTATGAAGATTATAAAAAAAATATTCCGATCAGAGATTATGAAGCGCTTAGACCATACGTAGATAAAGTCACAGAAGGAAAAACAGATATTCTTTGGCCAGGCAAACCCAAATACTTTGCTAAAACATCAGGGACTACAAGTGGTGTAAAATACATTCCTATCACCCACGATAGCATGCCAAATCACATCAATTCTGCCAGAAATGCCATGCTCAATTATTTACATCAAGTGGGAAATGCCGATATTTTTAAAGGTAAGCTGATATTTATATCTGGCTCTCCCGTACTAGATGAAAAAGGTGGTATTCCCACAGGAAGATTATCTGGTATCGTAAACCATGAAGTACCCAAATGGATCAGAACCAACCAATTACCTTCTTACGAAACAAATTGCATTGACGATTGGGAATTAAAACTAGAAAAAATAGTAGACGAGACCTTGAGTCAGGATATGAGATTGATCAGCGGAATACCTCCTTGGGTGCAGATGTATTACGAACGAATTCTCCAGCGAACAGGTAAGAAAACCGTAAGAGAAGTTTTTCCCAATTTTAGTTTGTTTATGTATGGTGGAGTCAATTTTGAGCCATATCGAGCAAAGCTTGAAGAATTAGTAGGTGGACGTATGGATAGCATAGAAACCTACCCTGCCTCTGAAGGATTTATAGCTTTTCAGGATGATAAAAACGATTTAGGCCTTCTATTGAATACAAATTCAGGAATATTTTTTGAGTTTGTACCAGTGGAAAGCATATTTAATAAAAATCCAGAAAGATTGATGCTTGATCAGGTGGAACTTCATAAAGATTATGCCATTATCATCAATAATAATGCAGGACTTTGGGCTTATGATATTGGTGATTGTGTGCGTTTTGTTTCCATAGATCCATATAAAATTATTGTATCTGGAAGAGTAAAACATTATATTTCAGCGTTTGGAGAGCACGTGATAGGCAAAGAAGTGGAAGAAGCAATTCTCACTGTAGCCAACAAACTAAATGTCAGCATTATAGAATTTACTGTTGCTCCACAAGTGAGTCCTAAAGATAGTAGTGTACCATATCATGAGTGGTTTGTGGAGTTTGACCATACGCCTGACGATATGATGTCGTTTGCTGCTGATGTAGATGTAGAAATGTGCATTCAGAATATATATTATGACGATCTTATAAAAGGTAAAATACTCCAACCACTTATTATAAGGTGTCTTAGAAAGGATAGTTTTCGAGACTATATGAAATCACTAGGTAAGCTAGGCGGTCAAAACAAAGTACCTAGACTCAGCAATGATAGGAAGATAGCAGACCAGCTTAATGTTTATCAAATAGACCATTAAGTATAGATTACTCAACAGTCTTCCAAAACATAAATTTATAAGTCGAAGAAGTATATTATCTAACTTTTTCATTCAAATTGTAAACCTTAGATATTAATCTTTTGTTTACATCACTAACACAAACTCATTTATTACACTAAAATAAAAATATAATTATGTATCCTGTAGAGTTGACTAAACCTATTTCAAGAGATTTGACTGATTTCGGTTTCAAATCATTAGTAAATTCAGACGATGTGACCCATGTTCTAGAAAATAATGAGGGTACGGTACTTCTAGTCGTAAATTCTGTATGCGGCTGTGCGGCTGCAAATGCAAGACCAGGTGCTAAGATGTCTGTCACCGGCGAAAAAAAACCTGACCAAATGGTTACGGTATTTGCAGGTGTAGACAAGGATGCTGTAGAAAAAGCTAGAGAGTATTTATTACCTTATCCTCCATCATCACCATCGATTGCCTTATTTAAAGATGGTAGATTGGTACACATGTTAGAGAGAAGACAAATTGAAGGCAATTCAGCACAAGCCATTGCTTTTAATTTGCAGAGTGCTTACGAAAAATTTTGTTAACAAGAATTTTTATTCCATTCAAATAAAAAAAGGCACGACTTCAGAAGTTGTGCCTTTTTTTATTAAATTATTCCTTTAGATATAAGCTAACAAATTGTCTATTGATCGAGTTTTATAAATGATTTTACCATTTTAAATTCTTTATTTACTACATGGAGAGAATACTTCCCCGCAGCCAATGCTTCAATATTTATTCTTTCTTTCCCTTCTTGAATGACACCTTTCTGCATAATAGAACCTTGATTATTAGCTACGTAGTAGGAAGTGGCTTCATTATTTGGTAGTGTGATATCAATGTATAAAAATGAAGGATTGGGATGTATTGAAAAACCTTCATTTCTCACCCTAAAGATGCCAGAATTGTCCCTAAAATTAGAACTTCTATTATATCCGAAGTCAAAATTATTAATCGAAGTAGCTGCAGCTAAAGTGACCAAACGGGTAGTTCCTGTACCGTATTGATTGGTAATTTCGCTATCCCTGTCTTGATTTGCCCCTGTAAATAAAACATATTTTTTGCCGCTATATTCTGGAACCTTACAGTAGAATTGCCCCGGATCAAGATTATTAAGTGTGTAAGCCCCCAATTGATCTGTTTTTGTAGACTTTATAAAAATGTGATTTTTATTAAATATCAGAATTAATACATTTGACATTAATGAGTCGCTACCATCCCTTATACCATTGCCATTTTTATCAAACCAAGCCACTCCATTCAAGCTTGCAGTCACCTTAGGATAGAATCCTGCATCGATATATTTCGTAGCATAATTATTATCTAGCATGACCATATCTGAAGTACCATCAGTATTTACATCAGAATCTTTATTGGGATCGTTACCAGAGTTTTTGACAGTAAATACATGATCACCAGGCGCAGCTACCATCACGTAATGTCCACCTTGTACTTCTGTGACAAAGGCATACATACCCGCATGATTTGTTTTGATCGTTTTTTTAATATTTTGATTGACATCTCTAAGTTGGACGTCTATCAGTGATGATAATTTTTCGTTTTCTGTACGAATACCGTCTTCATTTAAATCATTCCAAACAGTACCCAGAATCACTCTATTTGCGGTGACGTAAATACCTGCATCCACATCCAAAAATGTACTACCATGAGCTAAGGAGATCAACGGTGTAGTACCTGTATTATCTACATCACTATCCAAAGTCCCATTACCACCCGCATATTGCAAAGTAAATTCAAAATCTTCAGGTAAGGAAAACTGTAAGTAATACAGTCGTTGTCTCAATCCTTCAAATGAATAAAGACCAGTAGCATCTGTTACGGTTGTGGCAAGTGTGATACCACTTTGGGTAAATAGGTTGACTGTAATTCCTGATACGCCTAGTTCACCTTCGTCTTGAATCCCGTTCTTATTGATGTCATTCCATACTCTGTCTCCAATGGTAGCAGGTTGGTAGGCTCCTGCGTCAATATTTGTGATGTTTTCGCCAGGAAGTACATCAAATAAATCAGTGGTCAAAGCTCCATTCGCACCTGTAATATCACTATCTAAATCTGTATCTCCCACATTGGGGGCTGAAATAACATAAGCACCTACGGGAATATTGAATTTAATATAATACCTTCCTGGTTTTACATCTATAAATTGGTATAGACCTTCAAAATCTATACCTTGTTGTATATTTGTTCGTGTACTATCTACCAAATCACCTGATTCTTTATATAACTGGACTAAAATATTTGCGATACCTGGCTCATTAGCCTGATAAAGACCATTTCCATTCAAATCTAGCCAAACCCGATCGCCCACTGTGCCCGCTTGAACATACCCAACATCAATATTACTATAATCAGCAGCTAAAAGAAAATCTCTTAATACAATAAGGCCTGAATCATTTGCTTTACTATTACGTGATTGGTCAATGGGGTTTTGGTCAGCAAACGCAAATCCACTTAAATTAGAAAATTGAAGACTATAGCTTCCTACTGCTACATTTGTAAATTCGTAAGAACCATTTGCCGATGAAGATGTCGTTAGGACAATACTTCCTTGTTGGTCTATTAGCTGTATAGTAATGCCTTCAATACCTGGTTCTCCTAGGTCTTGTAAACCATTGTTATCCAAATCATTCCAAACAAAATCTCCAATATATATTATCTCTGCATATCCCAAGTCAACATCATTTAGGGTATCGCCTGGAAATAAATTTAGAACTCTTGTGGTACCAAGTCCAAATTGATTATTGATATCACTATCAAGTGGAAGAGACGAACCTGAATAGGGTACAAATAACTTATCATTCACAACAGAAGCTGAGATGTAGTAATCACCAAAAGGAACATCATCAAATATATAATTACCCTCATTTGATGTCAATTGAGACCCAACAAAAGTACCATCTAATTTATATAAACTAACTTCTACACCTGCTAGAGAAATCTCAGCTACATCTCTAAGTTTATTATTATTTGCGTCTTGCCAAGCCTTACCTTTTATCACACCTGCAAGTGGGGCCACAATGATATAACCTGCATCAATATCCGTGCGATTCCCATTAGGCAAGATAGTAAAAACATCAGTACTGCCTTCTACAGGGGATGTAATATTAGAATTGATGAGACTATCTGTATCATTAACACTAGTATATATAAAATTATCGGGCATTCCGAAAGTCACAAAATAGTTACCATAAACAAGATTTATAAAAGCATAATATCCTGATTGTCCACTTGATAGAGCTATATCGGTAATAGTAGAATCAATGAGTGTACCTGCTTGATTAAATATCTTCACTAAAATACCATTTAAACCCATCTCGTCATCATCTTGAAGACCATTTTCATTAGTGTCGATCCATACATAATCACCTACCACCGATCTACCCACTAACCCTGCACTAACATCTGTTTTATCTTGACCATTGGTAATCATAAAACTAGCAGTCGCACCTTCAAAAATATCCAAAACATCAGAATCCAATAATTCATCAGAGCCCTGATTCGATATTGTAAATAACAAGCTATCTGGTCTATTAAATATAACACTGTATGTACCTGCCATTAAAGAAGGGAAAGTGTAAAATCCATCTAAATCAGTGGTGTCAATAGCTATTGTATCAGTAACTGCATTCAATAAGTAAACTATAATCAATTCTAAGGTTTGCTCAGCATCTTCCTTGATACCATTACCATTTTCATCAAACCATACAAAACCTGACTGACTACCCTGCACAGATATTAATCCAAGATCTATATTTGATTGCGTAGTATTCGATACTAATGTAATATCTCCGGTAAAAGCATCCCCGTTCAAACTAGAGAAATCTGAATTTAAAATGTCTGATGATAAATCTATTAAAGTTACGTCATATCCATTAGGAATAGTCGCCTTTATGGTATACTTATTCGGTATCAAATTTACAAAATTGTACAATCCACCATCATCAGACACTGTACTCCCGACTACATCACCATTGACATCTCGTAAGACTAGAGTCACTCCTTCTCTTCCCAATTCACCTATATCCTGTAAACCATTCTGATTTTCATCATTCCACACAAAATCACCGATGCTAGAATATCTATAATACCCTGCATCAATATTAATAACTATATCACTGCTTCCCAAAGTAATCAATTGAGTACTTCCTGTGACTGGGTCAGCATCAGAATCTATAGCATCATCTCCACCTAAATTAGGGAAAGTAAATACATAATCTTGCGGCTTTTCAAAAGTCAATATATACGCACCCGCAGGCAAATTTGAAAACTGGTATTTCCCCACATTGTCCGTTAAAACTTGTGACGATAAGGTACTCCCGTTTATTGCTGTTCCTTGTAGAGTTACTCTGACACCTGAAATACCGGGTTCGTCAGTGTCTTGAAGGCCATTTCCATTCAAATCTTCCCATACAAAATCACCGATAGCCGATTTCGCCTCTGAAATAAATCCTGCATCTATATCGACATTTATTTGTCCACTAACGATGATTACCCCATAAACGGCGCCTGATTGGTCTATATCACTATCTGTTGTATCGTCGGCATCTTGATCGGACATTGTAGGCTGAAATCCTTCACGAATCTCGAATTGGACATCATATGCAGCAGGTTTGAGATTGTCAAAATAATAACGTCCACTAGCATCGGTAAATGTTTCTAACATCAAAGGCATAGGTAAATTAAGGCTCAACAATGTAACTTTGATACCTTCTATACCTTCTTCAGTGTCGTTTTGGATGCCATCTTCATTGACATCATTCCATACATAGTCACCTATTGCACCACGTCTGAAAAACGGCACATCAATGGTATTAACTTGCTGACCATTCTGTAAGTTGATAACAAAAGTGGTAATTGATTGAGTTTCATATCCAGATGGGCTATCAAAAGTTATCGTATATGAACCAGGTTTTATATTATTGAAAATATAAGATCCTTGTTCATTCGTTGTGGTAGATATTTGGACTATTGCACCAAGTAAATCCGTTCCTTGTAGGTTAATGTTTACGCCTTCGATACCAGGTTCGTTAGGCTCTGATATTCCATTACAATTCAAATCTTCCCATACAAAATCACCAATAGAACCCACACTAATCAAGCCAGCATCGTAACTAAGATTAGAAGTACTATTGTTTATATTAACTGAAATTGTATTACCATTTTCTGCAACATCACTATCTAAATTACGATCTGATCCTGCCATTCTTATAGTTGATGAAAAACCGAAAGGAATATTAATAGTCAATGTATAAGAGCCAACAAAAACATTAGAAAAACCATAATTGCCATTTTGATCTGTTATGGTAGATAAATTGACAGGAATACCATTGACATCTATTCCTGAAAGCAAGATTTCAACATTCGCTACCCCAGGTTCGCCATTGTCTTGAATACCATTAGCATCAAGATCATTCCAAACAAAATCTCCGATCGTAACTCCGGTAATCAAGCCAAAATCATTGGTATCATCATTTTCTCCACTATTGAGTATAATGTTTGAAATAAGACCATCTATTCCATCTGAATCAAGACTATCATCATTTCCTTGATTTGATGGACTGAAAATAAATCCACCTGGCAAAGTCAATATCAAGTTGTAAGTTCCTGGAACTAAATTGTCAAATCCATAACTTCCGTTTTCATCCGTAATGGCACTTATAGATATCGTAGTACCTTCACCTGATGTACCATTAATAGATACCTCAATACCTTCAATACTTGGTTCACCAATATCTTGAATTCCATTACCGTTAATGTCTTCCCAAACAAAATCTCCGATATTTGACAATCTATATAAACCAGCATCATAGGTATTATTATTTTCACCACTCATTAGCATGATATTTTCAATGTTACCATTTATGACATCATTATCTAAAACATCGTCAGTTCCTACATTCGCAATGCTGAAGAAATATCCTTCAGGAAGTCTGAAAGCGAGTCTGTATAAACCAGGTTTGAGGTTATTAAAAATATAATAACCATTTGCATCCGTAATTTGAGTGCCTATTTCTATGATCTCGTCACGGCGTATCTCTACCAAAGTGACCTCAACACCATTCAAACCCAACTCATTGAGATCTTGAAGTCCATTAGCGTTTAAGTCTTCCCAAACAAAATCACTAATACTACCCAATCTATAAAGGCCGGCATCAAAATCCAAAGAAAGGTCACCACTACAAACCAAAATATTGGCTATAGCTCCATTTAAAGCGTCACTGTCTTTTGTCGCATTATCACCTTGTGCTACAAGAGTAAAAAAGTAGCCATCCAGAGCCGTAAATGTGATGGTATAGGCTCCAGGCTTAACATTTGGGAAACTATAGTTACCCATTAGATTGGTTTTGGTAGAGATAGTTACGTTTTGTCCGTCTCCAGATATTCCTTCTAGTAGTATATTAATATTAGCAAGTGGAAGTTCTCCATTATTTTGGATACCATTACCATTTTTATCTTCCCAAACATAATCACCGAGCTTTGCTGTTTGATAAAAACCAGCATCAATGTCATTTTTTACACCAGCTGTTGTAAATGTTAATATTGGCGTACGACCGCTGCTGTCTATTTTACTATTGCGAATCGTATTAGAATTGTTTTTGAAGGTAGCCAAATAGTCTTGTGGAACTTTAAATTCTAATATATATTTGCCCGTTGGCAAGCTATCGAAAGAGTAAGATCCAGCAGCAAGACTACTAGTAGAGTCTAATAAAATACCTAAATGATTATATAAAAATATTTTAACATCCGCCAATCCTTGTTCTGTGCTATCTTGAAGTCCATTGTAATTTTTATCCAACCATACGTAGTCACCAATAGATATAATAGGCGTATATCCAAAATCAATACCTTCGATACATTCCCCAATTACAGTCTGAATAAGATCTGTCGTCCCGAGGCCATTTGCATTAGTGATATCACTATTTAAATCAGGATTTGTACCTTCAAATAACACCATTTTGTGGTTTGTCAACTCAGGTACCTTGATATAATATTTGCCTACTTCTATTTCCTTAAAATGATATTTGCCAAAAATATCAGAAATCATAGTATCAACAGCTACTCCCGACTCAGAATAAAGAATTACAGGTACACTATCTAAAATGCCTTCGCCTAAGTCCCGCAACTTATTATTATTGGTATCAAGCCAAACCAATCCCTTTATTTCAGATGTCGTGCAATTTTGATATAAAAACTTTCTGCAACAAGTCTCCGAAAAATTGCCGTTATAGTCATAAACATCTGCGCAAATCTCATGTATACCATATGGTGCGTAGGTAATTTTCAGGTCAATAGCTTGGTAGGATGTTGATGCAGAAACCATGTCAAATCCAGCAGGATAATGCCAAACATAAGCGCCCATTTGCTCAAATTTATCTACATAAAATGTCAAACAATTTGCATCACAAAATGAATATAATGGCATGTAATGGACGATCACCTCTACCCTATCAATAAAGATATCAATGGTGTCTTGGTCGATATTACG
>JBBRJL010000050.1:0-9814 GCA_038219375.1 Chitinophagales bacterium
ACATCTTACATAATTAAACCGAATAAACTACTTGTTAAAGGTATGGATATCTGATACTATGCAAAAACAGCCCCTCAGCGGGTACACTCCAGTCATGGCCTGTTCGATCTTTATTTTCCAATGCCAAACTCACTTCTTCTAATGAAAGCTTGCCACGTGCTACATTGAGACACATGCCTACTATGAGTCTTATCATTCCTCTGAGAAAACGGTCTGATGTGATATGGTATTCATAGGCATCTCCTACTTTTACCCATTTGCTTTCTGTGACCTTACAATTCATCGTATTAACATCTGTATGAAGCTTGCAGAAGGTAGAAAAATCGGTAAAATTCATAATCAATACTGCCGCTTGATTCAAGGTATCAATATCTGAAGCGCCATAACGATAATAAAAAGAATTCGGACTAAAAGGTGTTTTGGCTGTGTGAAGGTGATAGACATATGACCTAGATATTGCATCAAACCTAGCATGAGCATCATCATGTACTTTCTGTATGTTATGAATTGCTATGTCAGGAGGCAAAATTTTATTTAATCTGTAGATCAATTGCGCTATGTCATCAATATCTTCATGGTCAAAATGTGCGTAATAATCCATAGCATGAACACCTGTATCTGTGCGTCCGCAACCTATGATAGAGATATCCGACCTAAGAAATTGTGTGAGTGCCTTTTCTATGGTCGGTTGGATGCAGACGGTACCAACATGTGGTTGACTTTGCCATCCGTTGTATCTCGTCCCACAATAGGAAAGTCTTATGAAGTATCTGGACAAATGCTGCGATTTACGTACCGCAAATTTGATACAATCGACCTGAAAAACCTAATTCTGAAAAGAATAAAAATTATTGACTATCAAAATCGAATATCAAAATGTATAAACATAACCTAAATGAAGCCCAACAAAATGATACGACTGCCTAAATCTATTTTGATCAGTGGTAAATGATGTAGGGATAAATCTAGCCCTTGCAGCCAAGTAAAACCTACCTAACCTGTGGAAATCCCTACCTATGGTAAGACCACCAAAGTAACTCAATCCTATATTAGTTCTGAATTGATTACCTGGCATATCTACTGCTAGGAATGAGGTATCTGACACCAAAGTACTTCCTGCAGAGCTCATAGATAGATTGAGCATTACACCGCCTTCTATACCTAGTGACCATTGGCCCATCTTTTTTTCATACCCCACGGCTACGGGAATATCATATAAACTGAAGGAATGGTGTGCCACTTTTTTGCCACTCAATCTACTCTCTGTAATGATATTGCCAACGATAGTCGTAACAGTATCACCTGTTTGAGAGACTGTGACAGATATAATACCTCTTGTAGTATCGAGCTTTGTATAACTATAATCCAATTGCATTTTTTCTGTGAGTCTAGCATAAGAAAGCCCTGTACGTAAGTAAAAAGGCGATTTTTGTTTTCGCAATTGGATGTATAGTGCGGCTTGAAGGCCTTCAAGTGTCTTTTCCTTTTCTTTCCTGAGGTTAAATATGTTATTTTGTTCTCCTGAAGTGTTTTCGAATGTCTTTAATGGTCTGAAGTAACCTATTTCAGGTATTAATTCAAAGGACCACTTATGCCTGTTGGAAAATGTAGGGCACTCTACTTTATCTGTTTGTATTTGTGGACGATTATATACAAGACTTTGTATCCCTGAAGTCAATGGCCAAATAATTATAGTCTCATTTTTTTGACTTTCTATCTCAGGCGATATTGCATATTCATCATTTGTACCCAGAGAAGTGAAAGGTACCGTTGAATTTGTGGTGTTTTTTGATGATTGGTTTTGTGCGTGAACATTATTATTGAAAAATACTTTTTGTGCACTATTTTGTGAAAATGTACTTCGTCTATTGGCTGAATTTGTCGCAATAGAAGGACTATTGACATTAGAAGAAGAAGAAGAAGAAGAAGAAGAAGAAGAAGAAGACATATTTTGTATTACTTTCTGCTTTGTAATAGCTGATAAATCTGACTGCTTGCCCGATGAAGTATTCATATTATTCTGAGCTATTGTCACATTGCTATCTAGTCCTTGGCCAAAATACATTACTGCACCTGCTAGGCCTACTATCCCGATAGTAAAAAACAAGATAAGCAACCACTTTTTATCTTTCTTTTTCTTGCCATGAATACCTTCTATCAAAGCATTGATGTCAAGAGACACTTCATCTTGTCGAAGGGTATTGGCCAATTGTTGTTCAAATTTGCTGTATTTCATCTTCCGTTTATTTATATGGCTATTGCTCTAAAACCAATTGCCGTGTTTTGCTTTTTTATTAATTCTACCAATCTATTCCTTGCTTTACATAGCGCTGCCCTAGATGTACTTTCCGTTATTCCTAGTATCTCTGATATTTCGGCATGACTAAAACCTTCTACCACATAAAGATTAAACACAAGATAAAGACTTTCAGGTAGTTTTTTCAATAGTGCCATAATTTCTTCAACACCAAGCTCACTATATATTTCAGGTACATTGGTTTGGCTGTATTGATCCGCAGCCGCTTCTTCTGTAAAATATATCTGGTGGTACTTTTTGTGAATGGTAATGGTACATGTGACTGCTATCCTTTTTATCCACCCTTCGAAAGAACCTCTCCCTTCGAATTTTGCGATATATTTAAACACATTGATAAAACATTCCTGAAGTGCATCTTTTGCTAGCTCTTTGTCTGATGTGTACCTCATACATAAAGCCAAGAGCCCCGGTGCGAACTTTTGCACCAGAGCATCTTGACATGTTCGGTTTCCCTCCTTACATCCTTGTATGATGTCTTTCAGACTCAATATTTATATCTTAATTGATTACTACTTTTTTAAATGCTATATAACAACCTGTATTTTGATCTGTCACCACTACATAATATTCTCCTTTGCCAAGTATCTGCTGATTATTATCACTCGTCAAGTCAGTATTGATATCGCCTACTTTAAATATTTTGGTCGACCCAGCTTGACATGAAATACAATCCGCATTTGTATTGACAGAGACATTGATATATCCATCACTACATGTACCACAACTCGTATTAACAGGTGTTGCTGTCAGTCCATTTACTAAACGAGGTAATGCAACTTCTTGATCCACCTCACATTGAATACCTCCTAATGATACTGAAAATCTAAACGTGGATTCAAAAACATTTACCTGAATAGGGAATGTCAGTGGTACATAAATATTTGTCCCAGGTACAAAATAACTTCCAGAAAGGAATGGTGACGAATTGATATTGAAGACATTATTATTGCAAGATGATGGTGTCGGATCTACATTTAATAACCCTAAGAAGTCAACGCATCCAGAATTTGAACATCCATTGATATCGGTTACCGTGACACAATAATTTCCAGCAATACTTGGGAATATTTCTGTACCTGTTCCACCAGTATTCCACAAGTAGCTATAAGGTGCCGTACCTTCGTAAGCTATCGCTGACAGAGTACCATTGGTACAATCATTTCTCACAAATACATATGGCTTTCCACTTACAAGCTTACAAAATACTTTCTCACAGTCATTTGCTTGGTCTGTTACTGTGACACAATATATGCTACCTGATTGAATAGAATCTTGAAAATTGCGTGTTAATGTCGCTGTATTGGAAAGGTTATTGGTCCACATATAGGTATAATCGCCACTGCCATTTCCTACTTGAATTGTCAATGTATTTTCACAGTCAAATACAAAACTCCCTGTCAAATCGCAACCCGAACCACACACATTTAAATCCAAATTTGAAGCTCCACCTGAATTTACTGTTATTGTGCTACTTGTATTATTATTATCCGAATCAAATCCGAAAACATCAATAGGAGCATCTTCACCACAAAGGTAATACGTCAGATCTTGAGAAAAACTGCCATCTTCCCTTGCATTATAAATAATAGTGGCATCATTTACTTTTACCACTACAATCCCATTTTTTACTGGAGTTCCATTACAATTAATAGCACCTTGAATGATATTGGATGGTATTTTCCGAAGAATTATATCGTTCAGAATTACATTATTATCAAATGGCCCAACAGTAATAGTATAAATCTCATTTTGACATTGATAATGACTGATAGTAAAAGTAAGCGCTTCACCCTTAGGCATCTTACCACAAAACTCACCATTACTATTAGTGTATCCATAACCTGCACCCAATCCATCAGCTGTTACACTGACACCTATGTTAGCAACGGGACTTCCATCTTCATACAATACTTTACCACATACATTGATCAAAGGAAAAGGCGCATCACAATTCCAAAAACTAAAATGGCTTACTTCTGCGACGTAAACATCATTGACCAAGGTAGCCACACCTTCTTCCTTCCACCAACCTTTGTCTTCATCAAATGACCATAATTGAATTTGGGCAGGTTTATTAGTCGTGACAGATGGAAATTCAATGGTTGCTTTTTTACCATCTTTTAGATTCAGTTCATTGCCATTATTATCACGCAATTCTATGGCCACCATACCTAGGGTTCCGAGTATTACAGTATTCCCATTAGCTGCATCTGCTATAAGACCACCCGGCATAATATTGCCAAGTTCACGATCATTTGGATTCAGGTATTTTGCAGTGACATTGACTTTACCTTCATAGACTAGCCCGTCAGCACTAGAGATACCATCTACAGGAAATGTAATCTTTCCGCCACCAGTGATGGCAATGGTGCCTCCAGATTTACTGTCAAAAGACTTATCATTTTCTAATGAAAGCAGTTTTATGTACGCATATGTAGTAGCTGCTGTGGTGGGATAGACCATATCAGAACCTAAGATATAACCATTTTTAACTATTTTGATATAGGTACCTTGTCGATCCATCCTAGTATTTTTAAATACAAAAACTCCGTGTAGATTTGTTTTTGTGTTGCCGCTATAGGTCATAACAATAGCATCTACTACGGGTTGATTATTTTCGTCGTAGACATATCCTATGATATCACTCTGAATTTCTTCAATGACTTCGGCAGTAAATTTATCGGAAATTATTTTTGAGTTTGATGAAAAGTCATCTTTGTGACACGATATCAATAGGAATAAAAATATGATGAAAACAAAATTTATAATTCGCATGGTATAAAACTTTTAATTAATTATTTTTTAATCCAAAACTCTTTTGTACAAAAGTAATACCTATAAGAATGCGAAAATAAGCTAAACGCTCCTAAAAGAATGAAAAAAAGTGAATTTAATAGATTTTTGCAAAAAAATATAACCTTTACACCAATTGTATTTATAAAATAGTTAAAAATAAAGGGACATATTTTTTATACAGTTAATGAAAAAATAGTTGCATAGCCTTAGCTAGGTAACTTTTGTTTGAAAAAGAATCAATGAAAAAAAATAGACTTTAATGGATTGTTTTATGTGTACTACTTATATTATAGTAGAAAATCATGGCTAAAATTAAAAAAGGGGAGAACATTACGCTCTCCCCTTTTTATAAGATAATCTACTAGGACTACAAAGAGTCAATCTGTAAATTTTAAGTTATTTTTGTACGATTACTTTTTTAGTTGCAACACCTTCATTAGTGTGGATCAAAGCACTATAAGCGCCTGCAGGAACACTACTAAGGTCAAGTTTAAGTCTTGAATCAAGTACATTTGTGAATGTCTTGTTCGCTACTACTTTACCATCCATACCTACTAACTCAACTCTTACTGAGCTTGAAACATTCTCTAGTGTGATGTCAATATACAACTCACTAGCTGCTGGGTTAGGGAAGGTAGTCACTTTTAAATTTGATTTGATATCAAAAGTAGAAGTTGTATTTACCACATTGAAATCAATGTATGCAGTAGCAAAAGCACCGAATGTACTGTTTCCAATAATTCTATATTGTCTACTTCTGATATCATCATAACTTCCGTCTATACCATCAAGATTCCAGTAAGTACCTACTATTCTATTAATTTCAAGTGTATCAAATGCAAAGTTAGTTGCAAAAGGATATACGGATCTATCGTAAGAATCATTTCCTGCACCACTGTGCTGCAAGAAAGTATACCTAGGTGCAGCTCCGTCAAAAGGCGCTGAGTTAGCTGTTACAAAATAAGATGTATTATCTTCGAGTATTACCCTTGTTTCACTTGGTGCACCTTCTGCATCTGGTGTAAATACATCTACATTAAAGCTTCTCAAATCTTCTATCTCGTCAGTAAATATAGTACCTGTTCCTACTAATTCTCTAAGACTAGGATTAGAAATACCATCAACTTCGTTTAATTTGTACACATCGACAAAGATAGCCCCAGAATTACCACCAGTCACCTCATCTACTGTATTTGCGAGACCAAGGGTCACACCTTCTACCTTGTAATCAGTACCACCATTTACTACATAATAAACATTACCTACAGAGTAATAATTACTTACAGTTACTACCCAACTATCTGTAATATCTTCCAAATAATCAATACCTCTTTCTTCTTCAGACAATACGTTACTAAAAGTATTGTCTGTTACATAAAATTCGAAATCAGCCACGTTATTTCCAGCATTTACTTCTGGCTCATCAGGTGAAGACAAGATGTATGCTCCTGTATATTTACCTACCACTGCTGGAGGAGTATAAGTACTTGCAAAAGGCACATTTTCAACAAGTGTGGCTCCTGCCACTGTACCATATTCGTTTTCCAATGTTTCTAATAAATTACCAGCTGCATCTCTTATCTCCACTGTCAACACAGTATTTCCTGCTTCCGTATTACCTGTGTTTTCAATATCAGCCAAAAAAGGCATTTCAGACACTTGGTCTTTTGGTACTTTAATGGTCGGAGCTACAGCAAAAAAACCTTTATTAACTCTCACATCAATAACTTGTCTATCGAACAGCAATACATCATCCAAAACGAAAATATAAAAATCTGCATTATTTACTGTAAATCTTACTCTACAATTTTCTTTACCTGCAAACTGTGGTAATGGATATAAAACTGTTTCAGGAAGTGCAGTAGTATTTATTGCATTTTGAGTGGCAATAATTACAGGAGTAGACCAATTACTTCCGTCAAAAAATGAAATTTGTGCATTACCATTTAATCTATTATGAAACATAGTAAACTGCAATGTAACGTCAACCTTACCTCTACAGTCAATAGGAGGAGATATAAGGCTTGAAGTATATCTACTATATGGTTGTACAAATGTAGGGTTATCGATCGTCTGAAGCGCTTCGATGTCCATTACAGCAGTACCATTGCATTGGGTAGTAGATTTGATGTTGTTATCTGTAAAACCTCTTGCAGTTCTAGAAAAACCTGACTCTGAGTGGTACCATGTTACTTTAGAATTTAAAGATGTATCAAGATTCTCAATAGTCCAATCATTCAAACCACCGTCAAAATCACCTTCCCCTTTTACATCACCCCAGAATACATCACTTGCATATGTAGGTTCGCATTCTACAGGCTTATTAAACAATTCAAGATTAACACCACCAGCCAAAATTGCCATTCTTACAGTCTGACAATCAGCAAATGACATCATATAAGTGTTGATATTCTGTGCCAATCCTACAGCACCACCTGAGAGCACATTTGCACCAGTACCAGCATTTATATTACAAATCACTACAGCAATTGCTCCTTTTGCAATAGCATTTTGAGTTTTGGCAGAAATTCCGCAGGAAGGATTGGCCCCAGTTTGGTTTCTATCGATGAAAGCTACCTTGCCAGTCAAATCATTTGTGATGGCCTGACAACCATCATTAAAAGGAGCAGTAGCATCAACTGCAAATGCAGCCTCAGCCGTAAGAGGTTGAGACTTTATAGCGCCCCAGTTAAACCTTTGAACACTGTATTCTCCTGCTATTCCTACAGGAGCGGTAATCCTTAGTGTGTTCACTTGAGCCATCACACTGAATGACACAAATCCTAAAGCTACTAACATTAAATTTTTTGTAAAAAATCTACGCATAATAAAAATTTTAAATTTGGTTTATATTAATAAAAATCCATTTGCAGGACGTAAAATTAGATATTATTGTTGAATTAAAATGTCTTTTAGGATACATATTTATCTTTTAATGATATTTTTTTACCGCCGTTGGCGAAGCATACCAATAAATCAAGATATGTTTTTTAGGTGTCTTTGGTATTATATTCTGACTGATCCGCTGATTAGCTGCCATACAAACTTAAAGACATCATAATCACCCTTAAACAAAATAATATTCCAAATGTAAGAAAACTTACTTTTTTTTGTTAAAAATGATAAGTTTTGAGTTCATCTTCCAAATTTTTACGCTCAATTGACACTACACCTGGTTTTTCACAAACCTGACCACCGGCAGAATTTGCGATCCTTGCGATCTGATTTAGAGACATTCCCTTTATATAACACAGACATAAAACACTGATAACCGTATCACCCGCGCCGCATACATCTGCAATTTTTCGGGGTGTCGTAGGGTATTGAGCAGATTTTTCGCCATCATTTACATAAATACCTTCATTCCCTAAGGTGATAAAAGTAGTACTATGGCCCAATTTAGTGCGTAACTGCTGGTCGATGTATTCAAAATCTAATTTATTAATTGCTAAGGCACTGAGTATTTCCTTTTTGTTAGGTTTAAAAAAAGTACATGCCTTAAACTCGAAAAAATTCTTTTCTTTCGGATCCACAAAAGTTGGAATTCCTTTTTCATTACATATTTTAATGATTGTATGGATATTTTCTTTTGTGAATAATCCTTTGTTATAATCTTGTAAAATTACACCTTGGATAGTATTATGCCCCATGATAGAAGCAAATTTTCGTAAAAGGGAAAGCGAGTCTTCAACCCCAATATCAGTAGTGTCTTCGTGGTCAATACGCAGTAGGTGTTGATTATTAGACATAACCCTAGTTTTTAGGGTAGTTTTCCTTTGGGATATTTTTTGAAACTCAAAACTTAGATTTGGGACTTCACCCATCATATTCAGGAGTATATCACCTTCTTGGTCATCGCCTATGATTGACAATAGCGTCACCTTGGCTCCTAGCGCGCACAAATTAAGGGCGACATTGGCGGCTCCTCCTAGTCTATTGTCCACCTGATCCATAGCTACAACGGGGACAGGTGCTTCTGGTGAAATCCGCTTTACACTACCTGAAATATATCTGTCTATCATGACATCACCTATGACCAATATATGGACGTCATGGAAGTCAGGCAATATGTTATCAACAGTTGGTATCATTCTGATCGTTTGTAATAATTTAAGATATGCGTATCGAGTGCTGATACTATGGTGTCTGTAGCACCTTTACTTTGTTGGAAATAATCAGATAACCTACCTGAAATGTCTTGATAAGCATCACCTTCCTGCTCTAGTCTCACGATAGATGCTTTCATCGCTTGTGGGTTGTCTACGGTAAAGGCTGTTTGTTGGTTGGTTAGGTACACTGCTTCATTAAACTTCTTGAAGTTGGGGCCAAAAAAGACAGGCACTTTAAATACAGCTGGCTCAAGAATATTGTGTATCCCATTCTGAAAACCACCACCTATATAAGCATATTTTGCAATCTGGTACAAACCACCGAGCATCCCAATATTATCAATAATCATCACGCTATGATGCCACTCACAATCTGAATATAAGTCTGTGGCATATTTGATAGAGGCGCGTATTTTCTGTATATTAGTCATAGAAATATCATGAGGTGCCAGTATATGTATCATCTCAGGGAAGCTGATTATATTTTCAGTCACTATGTTCATATCTGTCATCCACACGCTGCCGTATACGATCGTAGTGTGTTCGCCACAATAAGTTTTAATATTTTCAGGTACTTCGGCAGACTTGGACC
>JBBRJL010000051.1:0-9808 GCA_038219375.1 Chitinophagales bacterium
GCAGCCAAAGTAATGATAGGTGTAGGTGCTAAACCTTGAATATTAATTTGAAAACAAACTGTTTCGACATTTCCACACGGATCAGTTATATTGTAACAAATTTCTCCTACACCAGGACCATTCCAAAAGATACTTACAGAATTATCTGCTTGAGCCGTAATAACGGCATTGGTGACGGACCATGAATTGGTAAAACCAGGTGGCAAAACAGGGTTTAGTGTATAAGTTTCTTCATCTCCTAAGCAAACTGCATCTGGACCTGTGATGGTAAAATTTTCTGAAAAACTAGTTACAGTAATTTGAATACAATCTTCTACACTACCACATGCATTATTTGCAGAAACACACAAAGTTCCTGGTCCCGAAAGCCAAACTACATTTACTTGATCACCTACGATCTGGAAAAAACTGAAACCACCCATAATAATGCTTACAACTGGGACGATATCGTTTCCGTATGGGTTGTTTATGTTATATGTGACCAACTGACCAGCGCAAACCGTTTCAGGTCCTTCTATGGTGATGGGTTGATCAAGTTCTTCTACTACTACAAAAGACCAGCAATCAAAAAGGGCGAAAGCAGCGCATATTATATTATCGTCGATTTGTTGTTGGATAGCAGGGACTAGATTTGTCCCATTGATAGGTGGTAAACTAGGGCCATCAGATGTAAGATAAACTAAACCACAAATACTATACATACCAGGTGGCAAATCAATGAAATTTTGATTAGGGTCGTATTCTAATGTTGTTTGTGTTACAGTGTTTTGCAATAAAAATGTTGTAGAATACAGATTAGGGTCAAGTACAGGATTAGAAGTTATTGTTAGATTAAAATCGAGATTTGGCGAACCTTCACAATATGTTTGGTTTTGAGGAATGTTGGCTAAAGTGCCGTTGGCCGTACATGTATTTGGAGAAGCGCAAGAGTAAGTACACGCTGTGCCAGTATTATCTGCAAATTCAAGAGACCAATCGTTTAGAATGCCTCCATCTCCTCCTATAAAATCCCGAAATCGCAATATCCATTGACCGTTCACAGGCCCAGAAAGCGAACTAAGACAAGCACCATTAAATGTGAAATATGAACCTGTATAAGTCTGCCCCGACTGGTAGTTAGCATTGGAAGTAAAATTGATAGGAAAACCAGGGTCTGGCACAGGACTTCCTGAACAATCTAGGATACAAATTTCGTAAGTTATATTATTGTTAATAGCAATGCCAAAATTGTCTGATAATAGTACGGAACTGCCGTTAGGAGCAATTAAAGTAATCTCACATTCCCGTAAAGCATCATGATCTACATTTATATTGACAGCTTTTACAAATTGCGTTGTATTGAGAACACTAGATGTTGCCCCTGATATTGTTAAAATTCCTTCTCCAATTCCGAAGTTTGGCAAGGTGACTGGGCAATTGCTGCACGAACATTGACTTTTACTTGGTAGATGGAAGCATAAACCAATGAAAAATATCAAAAACATTTTGATACTAATTTTAAAATTTCGTTGGTTTATCATTAATTTTTTATTTAATTAATTATAATATATTAAACAATTCTGAGATTTATTAAACATAAATGTTCAACAACCAAAGGAATATTGCATTACAAAATCAGCCCATTTTATTAAAACTAAAATTTTGATTCAAAAAAATAACTCCAACAAACGTTTTAGGATTGATTACAAAATAAAGAGTGATAAATTTTTAAAAATAGTTGCTTTCGATGAAGGATTAGTTGAATATGATATAATTATTAGACAGTTAGTAAAGACTTTCTTAAATTTGCCGATGTCTCCACGAAGTTTTTATTTGAAACCATCTTTAATCCAAAAAAGTCATTAGAAAATCTATGCTAATCGAAAATGCCTGCAAATCTAAGCCTTGATATTATTCCAATAGTATATATAAAACGCTCCAATAAAGTCTATCTGTTTTATTGAATGAAATAAAAAATATGTTTCTTTATTTTGTTATAATTTTAATGTACAAAATCTTTAAAACACAAAAAAAATAAGTAAAATTTATGAAAAGATCATTTCTCTGCTGTTTTTGTGTTTTGTTTGCAAACGCATTTAGCATTTTACCTATTCATTTGACATTTTTAATATCATTTTAAATAAATATTTCTCACCCTAATCTATCCAACATCGACATAATCTCCGGTTTTTTCCTGACAGATACCGGTATTTCATGACCATTTTTCAGCCGCAAGAATCCACCATCTCTTTTTGAAAACTCAAGTAGATAATTGAAGTTGACTAAATGGGATTGATGCACCCTGATAAACTGATGTTGGCTGAGAATATCTTCAAAATATTTCAGGGTTTTAGTGACAAATACTTTTTCTCCACCATGGAGTATAAACCAAGTATTGTTACCGTCAGATTCACATCGGACGATATCTGCAATCGTAACAATATGGATCTTTTCCAACGTACTCAAAGAAATCCTGCTTGGTAAGTGGCTAGGATTATTGATGGTCTCTTTTAGTATTTCTATGGAAGGACTCATGCTGTATTTTTGATGTTTCACTTTATCTACTGCTTTTTGAAGGAGTGCTGCATCTATGGGTTTGAGTAGATAATCGGTTGCGGAATAACGGAACGCACGTAAGGCAAATTCTTCATGTGCTGTAATAAAAATGATATGTGTCTTTAAGTCAGGAAATATTTCCAACAGATCGAATCCAGTTCCATCACCGAGAGAGATGTCCAGAAATAGAATATCCGGCATTTCTTGCCGCAGGAGCTTGGCCGCATTGACCACACTGCTGGCCGTGCCTATTACCTTTATGTCTTTGCAGTAGGTGTTGAGATCAGACATCAGCAGTTGTACAGCTTCAGGCATGTCTTCGACGATTATGGCGGTCATCATGGTAATGTGTGTTTTGTCATTTAATAATTAATAGTTGGTCGTGACAGGAATTCTTAGTAACACCTTTGTTCCTGTAGCTTTACCCTGATCATCATATAAGTCAATGATCTCTTGGCCACTGACTCCCGATTGATTCATCAATGCATTGAGCCTTTGCCCGGTGACTTCCATACTTACAGATGTATGCCCTTCATTGCGAAGTAGCGAAAGTTCGTCCGCTCTTTTTCTACCTACGCCATTATCAGTGATGGTGCAGGTAAGCAACGGGTCTTGCATTTCAAAAACGATCTCCACTTGACCAGGAACTGAAAGATGCGATATGCCATGAATGATGGCATTTTCAACATAAGGCTGGATCAACATGGATGGTATTTCGGTCTCTTCCTGATGAATATCTTCAGCTACTTTGATAGTGTAAGTAAATTCATTTTTTTGACAAAACTGTTCCATATTCAGGTATTTAGTGAGCAATTCTATTTCTGTTTGCAAGTTGATGGTTTTATTTCTGGAGTTATTCAAGATGCCCCGCATGAGTAAAGCAAAATTCTGAATCTGTTTACGTGCTGCTTGTGGTTCGTGATTGACGACCAATGATTGGATGCTATTGAGCGCATTAAAAATAAAGTGTGGATTCATTTGGAGTTGAAGGGCTTTTTGCTCTAAAGTCAGCAACTCATTTTTGAGCGTTAAATCGCGGGTTTGTACCAATGCTTTTTTTCTGATAGCGGATTCTCTGACTTTAACAATAGTAAATATGATTCCTAAACCGATCAATGAAAGGGCCAATCTGAACCCGTTTTCTTCCCAAAAAGGTTTGCCGATATTAAAACAAAGCTGTTCTGTATTACTGACCTGACTTTCGTCAAAAGTTGACTGTACCTTAAAACAGTATTTACCCGGAGCAATGCCAGAAAAATTGATTCTCTTTTCGGTACTCCATGCCGACCACTTTGCATCAGCACCTTCCAACATATAGCGATATTGTAGTTGGTCAGGAAAATTAACATGTACCGCTTCGAACCTAAAACTCAAGTGGTTTTGATCATAGGGTAGATAGGAACCAATATTGTCAGGTATGGTAGAAAAACATTGATCGTATTCTGATTGACTTACCGATTGATTATACAACAATGTTTCTGCTAAATGGAGTCGCGGCGGATCCTGAATTCCAGACTCAAAACCTGAATTATAATAGACTAAACCATTCATAGTGCCGAACCAAAGATTATCTTTTCCATCCGTGCCAATACTATTGTGACAGTTTTCAATACCCAAAAACCCATCGTCTTTTTTGAAGTGTGTAACATCTGTAAACCAATTAGAATTCAGATCTTTGGTAAATTTGTGTACGCCGTTCTCTGTTCCTAGCCATAGATTACCTTTGGAGTCACAGATCATGGAGTAAATATTGCTCGAATATGTTTTGCCGGAAACCATTACTTTCTTAAAGTTTACTTTTTCTGACTTATTTAATGTTTCTGACCCATACACACCTGCACCCGGAATACCAAGATAACAGTTTCCGTAACCATCAACTGTAATGGTTTTTATCGATTTTTCTGGCAAACCATTTGATTTGCCAAAAATATTGATTTTATATTCCTTATCCATGAAACCTACTTTTCCATTTCGGCAGACAAACCATAGTTTATTGTTTTTATCGTCAGTGGTAAGACTTTGGATGTATTTGTCAGGAAGCCCGTTTTGATTGTTGAAGCTCAGGGATTGAAATGTTGAGTCGCTGTCAGGTACAAAACACTGGATACCAGATGATTGAGTGGCGACCCAAATTCTGTTATTTGCATCTGCCACCATATGAATAATCCAATCATCAGTGATGGCATTGTTGGCGGTGTTGAACACTTTTACACCTGAATCATCCAGGCAATAAACGCCTTTTCCTTCTGTTCCTATCCACAATCTACCTAAAGTGTCAGATGCTATAGTTTTAATTTTTACCCCTAAGACCAAGGAGTCGTGTACTATTTTACGAAAAGTCTGACCATCAAAATATCCAATATTGTCCTTATTGACAGCGACCCAGATGTTGTTATTTTTGTCTTTAGCAATGGCATATACGCGATTACCACCAAATCCATAGTCAAACATATTGTAGTGTTTGAACAATTGATTGGTTTTTTTGATCAATCCGGCACCCGAAGTGCCAATCCATATATTGCCCCAAATATCTTGAAATAGCACTTTTATTTTACTGGTAGAAAACCCATCGTCTTCCGAAATTGTGGTGATGTTGCCGGTGCAAGTATGCATGATACAGATACCTTCGTTTTCAGTAGCCAACCACAATCTGTCATCAGGTTGACTCAATATAGATTTGGTTTTACTTAATAATTTATTGTCAAATTTCTCTATGATTTTATGGGTTTGTCCATCCATTTTGAACAGTCCGTAGCCATAAATTGCCAGCCAAATATAGCCTGCATCATCCGCATGTATTTGGTTGATATTTGGGAATGGGAGTCCGGTTACTTTTTTGAAGGCTTCCGTATTGCTTTTCTGTATCCAAAGACCTTTTTCAGTAGCTATCCAAAGTTGACCATTGATGACTTTTATATCATTAATAATAGATGATACTTTATAGTCCAAAGCTGTTTCCTCTAAACTATCTGCTTTCGGATTATAGGAATAAAGACCCTTGTTAGAACCGATATACATGATTTTATTCCACTCCATAATAGCATTAATCTGAATTTCATTTTTATGAACTGTTTTGCTTTCGTGCAGCGTCTCATTATCGTAATAATAAACTCCCTGCATAGTGCCTATCCAAACCCTATGATCAGATGCGGTGTATAGGGAGTTGATATATTCAGACATTAAAGTGCCGTTGTCAATAGAAAGTAATTTGAATTTTTGTCCATCAAAAATGGCTAGACCACCACCTTGCGTACCCGCCCAGATATATCCTGCACTATCCTGACAAATAGCAAAAACCTGAGACTGCGGAAGTCCTTCAGAAATAGAATAATTGAAAAAATTTTCTCCCTGACCAATCATGGAAAGGGAGTAAATTATAAAAATGGTAATAGAATAAAGTATATTCTTAATACTGGTTTTCACGCTCATGATTTAAAGCTTAAATGTAATTCTAATTGAGTTAAAAGTGAAATAAATTAATACAAAATGGCCATATTTGGAGAAATGATGTCGGCAGGCAGGTCAACCATTACACCTTCTACGTTGCTATACCCTTTTATTTTTATTGTATTGGGTTGATCGGTAACTGTAAAGCAATGCCACATGAAGTCTTCAGGTTTTAGCTGCATTTGTTGAAGTTCTTTCATAGCTGTTTTTTGGGTTTTAAGCCACTTTAGAATATCCGCATCTTTTTTTAATTCAGGGATTTCAGTTGAATCGATAAATCCAATCTTCCAATCTACCAGCATTCTGAAATGATGTTTATATGGTACGTTCCCTGAATTTCTGTCTTCATTCCTGTAGGCTTTTTGCCAGTTGATGGACGTTTTTTTATATTTATTAATAAGTTTACCTGTAATAATAGCAGCATCGCTGTAATTATATTTTGAAGCCACGAAGTAAAATTCAGATCGTTTTTTATCGAGTTTATCTGTAAAGTTGACATAATAAGTTTCAATATTTATTCTAGGTACACTTGCTGAATTTGGACAGGAAAATATCTCTTTTAAGATTTCTGAAATTTCAGTATTCTGTCCGATTCCACAGCTGATGATATTTATTTGTGTATGATGATCAAATGAATTGGTACAAAGTGGGGTAATCCATTTGTTTTTCAGTGCAGATTGTAAGTTTGGCAATGAAGCCCTTGGTAATCTAGTAGCTATGGGCATACTTAGTCCTTGCCACGGGTTGCCATGGCAAACGATATTTACAGTCCCAAAATATTTATTTTCTGGCTGGTTTGTCAAATAGTCCAATATATCTTTAAGCGTTTTACAAGAGTGAATAACAAAATCGGTTTTGTCCGTTGGATGCATGTGGAAGTAATAGCTGGCATTTTTATAAAAGCTATTGGCATTAGGTTCGTCAGTACCCATGATAAAGGTAACGGAAGACCTAGCTCCCGTTACACATAAGTCAAAATCTGATGTCGTATTATGATCATTATATACTTTATCCCATTTGGAAAATATCACTATAAAAGTAATTAAAATCGCAACTGAAATTAATCTTATCACATTCATATTTTTTTATTTTGATTGATTTTTAAAATCTATTCTAGAATAAAGTTTTCTAACTAAAAATGCACCTATCAATCCAAGAACTAAAGGCAGTAACAATTGCCATAATCTGTCAAACGAATCAGGAGATGAGGCTATAAAGCCGCCCATCAGATTAAAGTCTGCACCTATAGCATAATTTGATACGCCCTGAGGCATAGACAATGCCTGTTTGACGGTGGTTAGTTTTCCAATTGCATCCACTATTTCCTGTCTATCTACTGCCACAAAAGAGGTATATTCGGTCATAAGATTATAATCCAAGCCCAATTTTGTGATTTTCGAGATAGTAGTATTGTCCAATTCTGAATCACCGTAATCACTAAAACCCTGAATTTTTTCTCTTGCCCATAAATATCTGATCGCATTATGTTTCTGAGAGATCATACTATTGTCCACGGTCAATACTTTTTTGAATTTTCCTTTACCTGTATAACCCGAAACGGTAATTTTGCCTTCCGCATTTCCTTTGTATTTGCCTGTGATGATCACTGGTCGTTCTGCCATCACGTCGGGCAATTTTTCTATGATCAAATCATACACTTTAAAACCGTCGTATTGAACCTGTATATTAGATAGCACAGGAGTCTGGATATACTTTCGAAACTTTGTCGCAATGCTGTCCGCTTCACTTTCTTCTGTCACCACAAAAGGAAGTCCACCGCCAACATGTGCCAACCCATCAATCAGATATCTATTGACACCACTACCGATTCCAAAAGCATACACGTTGGTATTATTCAGATTCGACTTAATGAGTTCCATC
The DNA here is from genome assembly GCA_038219375.1 of Chitinophagales bacterium. Classification (GTDB taxonomy): domain Bacteria; phylum Bacteroidota; class Bacteroidia; order Chitinophagales; family Saprospiraceae; genus OLB9. Next base: position 7,864 of record JBBRJL010000051.1, read on the forward strand.
GCTTCTTTCTCCACTGTGACATATCCGTCTGTGACGATGACGACAGACCTAGATAAAGATTTAGATACACGCGGCAAGGCTAAAGAAGTCCGTAGAGCACCTAATAATTCTGTGCTGCCGCCACCATCATAATTCTCTATAAACTTTATTGATTTGTCTATATTATTTTTACTTGCAGTATATGAAATAGGAGAAAGAACTTCAGCGCTTCCAGCAAATAATACCACATTAAACTGATCAGTTGGCTTCAGATTGGATATCAGATTTCTGAGTAATTTTTTGCTTACTTCCAATGGAAAACCATGCATAGATCCTGAAATGTCCACGACAAAAATATATTCACGTGGTGGTATATCATCGCTAGCCACTCTTTTGGGTGGTTGTATCATTGCCATAAAGAACTTTTCATTTCCATGATCATACAGTTGGATGCCACTTTCTATACCTCGACCTTTTAGGGAATAATTCAAAATAAAATCTCTATTGGCAGCATAAATTTCATCCGATGACAAACTGATTAAAGCCGACTTGTCAGAAGGGTAATTGATGGTTGTTTTGTGTGTTTTGCATTGTGCAAAAGATATCGGAATGTTACTTAAGAGTTCGACATCTAGGGTAAAGGTGGGCAAAGAAGCTGCCCCGCTTTTTGTGTAGGGTGATGCAGCGAATTTAGCTTCTCCCCCTTTAGCATTATATCTTGGTCCCACTACTGTAGGATAAACAAAACTATAGATGCCTTCATCAGGAATGATTAACTCGGTATATCTGACCACCACTTTTATGATGTCTCCGGGATTGATGTTGGCCACATTCATGGTAAATACATTAGGTCTTTCCTGTTCCAGAAGAGATGCTCTGTGTCCATCTTCCTTTGCTTCTTCATATTCTTGTCTAGCGGCATTTTTTTCTTTAATGGAAGCGACGATTATCCTAGTACCAATATGCATCTCGAGACTATAGACGGCTGCTTTATCCGACATAGGAAATACATAAATGGCTTCGAGTGGTTTTGAGCCATTGTTTTTGTAAGTTTGTTCGATGATAACATCAGCCACCATGCCTGATATTTCGACGGATGCACAAGTGGATTTCAGAGGCAGGTCATCCAATTCTTTATCTCCATTTGGTGATTTGAAATACGGAGATTCAGTTTTAGTGGGAGAATGCTCACTTTGAGCAGTTGCATCCAAAGACAGTAAGAAAGTAAATGCTAGGATTAAATAATTGATGTTTTTCATGGTAAACCATATTTTGTTTGTGAATAAATGAATTAAATACAACACAAATGTATGGCATGATGGATGAGCTTATAAAGGCTAACTATTAAGTGTAGGGATTGGTGTATTATTCGTAGTAAATATAGGGTGGGTTTGATGTTATCTAAGGTACTAGGTTGAAAATTTGCGCAATCATTGTTTGAGGAATTGGACACAAGTTGCAAACTTGAGGCTAGTGTGGGTTCCCTACATTTTTATCCCCAGGTTGAAAGTTGTGGTTATACCTATTTTAACCTGCGTGGTTTTATCATGAAACTATTACGCTAACTTCAATAAAATTAAATGTCTAAGAAGGTTTTGGTTATCGAACTCAAGTTATACAATAGATAATTTAAAAGGTGGCTACAAATATTACGGTCAAGTAATCATTAATTCTCACAAATCGCCAAAGACCTAAAATTTTTTAAGAAGATTTATATATCAAGGATCAGTTCAATCAGGCATACCACCAAGACTTCAGAGAAATCTGACTATGGTTGAAAATTTTAAATCTGAGTTTCGTGATTCTGGCGGAGTCACAATGTTCAAGATCACTAAACCACATTTATTCTTTTGTGTGGTTGATATATAAACTTATCTATACTACTATAAATCACCTATTAAGTCAGATAATATGTATCCAAAATAAAATACATGCTATCAATAAGAGATCATAATCATTTCAAAAC
>JBBRJL010000052.1:0-9740 GCA_038219375.1 Chitinophagales bacterium
CAGATATGGATATTCTAGGTGTTTTTAATGCGCAGGGTCTCGTATTTATGGGACTTTATTTATTAGGAATTGTAGGTGCACTAGTTTCTGCACTAGCTTTCAAGGTCATCCTGAAATCCGATAGTAACTCATTTCTGATGATTGAACTTCCTAATTACAAACCACCATTATGGAAAAACGTCTTCCTTACGGTGAAAGAAAAAGTAACTTCATTTGTTGTGGAAGCAGGCAAAATCATAGTACTAATTTCTATAGCATTGTGGTTTTTAGCAAGTTATGGGCCTGAAAATGCCATGACAGAAGCCATAAGTAAAGCTGAAAGTGTCAGTGTAGAGAAAAATCTTTCCGACCAGGATAGAGATAATCTCATAGCATCCTACAAAATTGAATCATCATATATTGGTCACTTAGGACATTGGATTGAGCCCGTCGTTCGTCCTTTGGGATTTGATTGGAAAATAGGTATTGCCATTCTAACATCATTTGCAGCTCGTGAAGTATTCGTAGGTACTATGGCGACCATTTACAGTATAGGAAGCGATACTGACGGACAAACACTCAGACAAAAAATGGCTTCTGAAAAAAGACCTGGCTCGGACATCAACGTCTACAATCCTGCTACATCTCTATCTTTATTGGTCTTTTATGTGTTTGCAATGCAATGTATGAGTACGCTTGCCATTGTAAAACGAGAGACTAATACATGGAAATGGCCTATCGTCCAGTTTGTTTTTATGTCTGTATTGGCTTACGTAGGATCGTTTTTGGTGTATCAATTGATGGCGTAAAATGACAATTTGACTAAATGGGAAGTTATTCCATAGCTTCTATACACTCTTGTAATGCTGAGTACCAATGTGGTATGACGATTCCGAAATTGCTTTTAATTTTTTGTTTTGAAAGTACGCTCCACAATGGGCGACTTGCAGGTGTAGGGTATTCAGATGATGGAATAGGCGACACTTCACACGGCAAATTTGCTATTTTCATCACATGATTGGCTAGATCATACCAAGTAAGGATGCCTTCGTTAGCATAATTATAAGTATCATTGAAATGCTCTTCCAATGATGGGTTTTGAACGACTTTACCAATTATTTCAATCACTACTTTTGCGAGATGTCTCGCATATGTAGGTGCGCCATATTGATCATTTACGACACTGATTTGTTCTCGTACTGCACCGAGTCTTTTCATTGTCTTCACAAAGTTGTGCCCATAAGAAGAAACTACCCATGAAGTACGAATGATCATAGCTTGCACACCTGAATTCCTTATAATAGTTTCACCTTGGAGTTTTGATGTAGCATAAATACTTTGTGGATTTTGCTGATCTGTTTCTTGTAATGGAAATCCCGTATATGTATGGTAAACATAGTCTGTTGAAAAATGAATAAGTTTTATTTTGGTATCTTTTATCGCATTCGTGATAGAAGTACAAGCATCTCTATTGATGGCAAAACATTGCTCTATTTCTGTCTCTGCTTTATCTACCGCCGTATAAGCTGCGCAATTTATGACGTAGTCAGGTTGAATAGCCTGAATCACTTGCTTCAAGGACGATTCTGAAGTAATGTCAACATCTAGTTTACTATAAAATGAAAAATCAAGTAGATCATTTTGTCTCGCTAGATATCGGAATTCCTGACCTAGCTGACCATCTGCGCCAAACACCAATATTTTTGTCTTTATTATCTCCACCGATTTCTTTGGATGTTTTTATCGTAAAAATGGTTTGTGGTCACCAAATACTGGCAATTTGAGGTCTTTATCGGAAACGATCATGTCATCATTTGGTAATATCCAATTAATATTTAGTGAAGGGTCGTCATATTTTAAACCACCTTCTTGCTGGGGTGCATAATACTGATCACATTTGTATGCAAAGATGGCTATATCTGAGAGTACGGCATATGCATGTGCAAAGCCGTGGGGTACAAAAAGCTGCTTTTTATTGATTTCATTCAGAATGACTGATAAATGTTTGCCATAAGTAGTCGATTCTGGTCTGACATCCACAATGACATCTAGCACTTCTCCGACGACACATCTCACGAGTTTAGACTGTGCAAAAGGTGGTAATTGATAATGCAATCCACGTAGGACACCACGAGTAGACCTAGCTTCATTATCTTGCACAAAATTCAATTGTTTAAGTTCATCTGGCAAGCCGTCAGCATTGAATGACTCGATAAAATATCCTCTTTGATCATCCCATATTTTGGGTTCGAAGAGCCACACTCCTTCAAAATTTGTCTTTGTCCAGCCCATGTTATCTTATTTTTCTCTGAAGAATATGCTGATTGAGACTCCTGCAAAATTAAAGTGTTTACGGAGTTGATTTTCAAGGAAATTTTTGTAACTTGTTTTCACATGATCTGGATAGTTACAATAAAACACAAATGCTGGATAGTAAAGCGGAAGTTGAGTTACATATTTTATCTTGATGTATTTGCCTCTATGTGCTGGCGGTGGTGTACGTTCGATGATTTCGAGCATGATGTCATTAAGAACAGAAGTTTTTATTTTCTGTATTCTATTGGCATTCACTTCTAGGGCTAGTTCTATCGTTTTGAATATCCTTTGTTTTTCGTGGACTGAAGTAAATAGAATGGGCACATCATTGAATGGTGCTATCTTTTCTTTCAGATTTTTCTCAAAATCTCTAGCTGTGTTGGTTTCTTTCTGGACAAGATCCCATTTATTGACCAAGATAACCAAGCCTTTTTTACGTTTTTGGATCAATCCTAATATTGTCAAATCCTGAGACTCCAGTCCAACTGTCGCATCAAGCATAAGAAGACATACATCTGCTTCTTCTATGGACTTGATCGCACGAATGACAGAATAAAACTCAAGGTCTTCGTGAACTTTGGCTTTTTTTCTTATTCCTGCGGTGTCTATGAGGTAAAATTCCTTATCAAATTTATTATATAAGGTGTAGATAGAGTCCCGTGTGGTGCCCGGTATGTCTGTCACGATATTCCGCTCTTCGCCCATTAGGGCATTCGTTAGCGATGATTTACCTACATTTGGCTGACCTACTATCGCAATTTTGGGTATAGTATCATCTTGGGTATTGGCTTCTTCGCTCACATTTTCAGGAAGAATATCTGCCACTACGTCGAGCAAATCTCCAGTACCTCCACCAGAAATAGAAGAAATAAAAATAGTATCGTCAAACCCTAAAGACCAAAATTCATTGGCTAGCATTTGTCGTTGAGCATTATCTACTTTATTAACTGCAAGGATAACTCTTTTAGGATTTTTACGCAGCATTCTAGCTATCTCTTCATCTAGATCAGTAATCCCTGTGGTCACATCCACCAAAAATATAATGGCTGCGGCCTCTTCGATAGCTACCTGAACCTGCCGTCTGATCGCTGCTTCAAAAATATCAGCCGATCCTTTGACAAATCCACCTGTATCTACTACAGTAAAATTTTTGCCATTCCAATCAGAAAAGCCATAAATACGGTCTCGCGTAACACCGCTTATATCATCAATGATGGCCTTGCGCTCACCTATCAATCTATTAAATAATGTAGATTTTCCTACATTTGGTCTGCCTACTATGGCTACTATCTGGGACATGGATATATTAATTCAGGCTGCAAAGGTAAGAAAATATCTCAATTTGTTTCTGATATACAACTTGTTAGGCTTATAATTTAGAATTATTTTCAAATTTACAATAAGAATTCCATCCATTTATGTAGTAAAAATTAACCTTAAACTATTTTATAGATACGTTTCTCCAACTTCTGTCGTTACTATATCGAATATAATATTTTATTACACAAAAAATTAAAATTTATAACCATGAAGACAGATGGCAAGTGGATTAAAATGCAATACTCAATAATTTACAAAGTGGTGGGCAAAAAAGATAATCATCTCTTTCTGCCCAATATGATTCACCTACTCCCAAATAGCGCACTTCCTATCCTGACCATAGTCGAGCCTTCGTCGATAGCCATCTCATAATCTCCAGACATACCCATGGATATTTCTTTAAATGCTACCGAATCAGCAAAATATTTGTTTTTAATAAGTGTAAATATCTTTTTCAGTGATTGAAACTCAGATCTTACTAGATTTTGGTCATCACTGAAGCTTGCCATTCCCATCACTCCACATATTTTGATATTGTGCAATGGGTTTGTTTTTAAACCATCCAACATTAAGATTGCTTCATCCTCACTTAAGCCAAATTTTGTATCTTCTTTTGCTATATAGAATTGTAATAGGACAGAAATAACTCTATCATGCTTGGCGGCTTCTTTATTTATGACTTGAAGTAATTCGATACTGTCTACAGAATGAATCATACTAACAAATGGTGCCATATATTTTACCTTATTTTTTTGGAGATGTCCTATTAGGTGCCATTGTATATCTTTGGGAAGTGCCTGATATTTTTCTTCCATTTCCTGCACTTTGTTTTCACCAAATATACGTTGACCTTGATCATACATTTTTTTGAGGACGTCTATTGGTTTTGTTTTTGACACAGCAACCAAGGTGACATTATTTGTGGATGTGTATTGGGTAATTTGGTTATATATTTCCATCAAAATAATCCATTTATTTCAGCATCTACCATTTCTATGACAAGACCAAGATCTTCTTGGATATTTTTGAAATCCATTTGATCATTATTTATTATTAGTAACTTACCTTCTTTATACCCACTTATCCATGATTCGTATCTTTCATTCAATTTTTTAAGATAGTCAAGACTCATATTGCCTTCGTAATCCCGTCCTCGTGTATGTATATGTTGGACCAATTTGGGTATACTTGACTTCAAGTATATCAATAAATCTGGTGGTTCCACCTGTGAAGACATGATTCTGAATAGTTCATAATAATTATCAAAATCTCTGGAAGACATCAGATTCATATCATGAAGATTGGGAGCAAAAATATGGGCATCTTCATATATAGTTCTATCCTGTATGACCGTATTTAGCCCTTTTCGAATATCGAGAATCTGTTGATATCTGCTGTTCAGAAAATATATCTGGAGATTGAATGACCACCGATGCATATCTTCGTAAAAATCGCTCAAATAAGGGTTGGTGCTCGTATCTTCGTATTGCACTTCCCAACCATAATGTTTAGAAAGAAGTCCAGTCAAGGTTGTTTTTCCGGCTCCAATATTCCCGGCGATGGCTATATGTTTAAGTTTGGGCATAGATTATCAGCTTATGTTGAGTACAATTCTAAATCAATTTGTTGTAATAAATTAAGTGTAAAAATAGAACAGAAAGTCTTACGACCAAAGAGAAACACTTATTTATCTTAAAAAAACGTTCAAAAGTACAAATTAGAAATGATTTTTGTAATTTTGACGAGGAAAAAGTCCATATTGTCTAAAAATTTGAGTGTTTACGTTTATCTATTCTTACCTTTATGCGTTGTTAAATAAAAAAATTGATGAAAATTGATAACCAATTAATTCACAAACTTGAAATCTTATCCAAACTAAAATTGAGTATAGATGAAAGAGATAAGTTAAAAAGTGATTTGGAAAACATGGTGACTATGTTTGGTAAAATTGCTGAAGTTGATACCGATAGCATAAAGCCACTCAGACATATGACCGATACTGTCAATGTAATGAGAGAAGATGCAGCGCACAATGCATTGAGCCATGAAGCGGCCTTAAAAAATGCCCCTGTAACTATTGGTCGTTTTTTTGCAGTTCCTAAAGTAATAGAATAAAGAAAAATATGAAAGAAGTAATGATCGATGTATCTCAACTCTCAAAACTGTATAAGATGGGTGATGAGATCATTAACGCTTTAAAATCAATAACCCTATCTATTCACAAAAATGAATATGTAGCACTTATGGGACCTTCAGGCTCTGGCAAATCGACATTAATGAATATATTCGGATGTCTCGATAGTCCTACATCGGGCTCATATGTACTTAATGGGATAGATGTGAGTAGTATGTCGGATAGTGAATTGGCAGAAGTAAGAAATAAACAAATCGGATTTGTATTCCAGACGTTCAATTTATTGCCAAGACTTACCGCTTTGGACAATGTAGCGCTTCCCCTTGTGTATGCGGGTTTGTCCAAAGATGAAAGAATAATAAAAGCTAAGGATGCCCTCAATAAAGTTGGCCTAGCAGATAGGATGATGCACAAACCCAATGAGCTATCAGGCGGTCAGCGTCAGAGAGTTGCAATAGCTCGAGCTTTGGTCAATGATCCTGCCATTATCCTTGCTGACGAACCCACAGGAAATCTAGACACTAAGACATCTGTAGAAATAATGGGTATATTCGAAAGAATTCACAATAGCGGCAATACTGTCATTTTGGTCACCCACGAACCAGATATTGCGGACCATGCACATAGAATAGTAAAACTAAGAGATGGCCTTGTAGAAGCTGATTATTTGAATGACAAAATAATAAAAGTAGACGATCCTGATCACTATTACAAAATAAAAGGTATTTGAGCAAAAAAAACCATCTTTGCATCTCAAATAGAACATAATGATTATTGCTAATCCAATATACGAAAACAAAATAACCAAACGATTTTCGCATCCGGCAGACACAGATGATGTAAGAATATTAACCGATATTTTGAATCATAGTGGTATAAATCCTGAAGAGACCAAACTTATAGAGGACGAACAGGGAGCTTGGAGAACGGTCAATGCCATGTTTGAAGACGATGAAAAAGAACTATTGAAAGTCCTGGATACAAAAGAAAAGGTACTTAATGAAAAAGACAAATAGATTAGTAATAAAGATCAAGAATTGAACCAAAAAGCTAAAGAGATCAGCGATAAAGACAACCTAATTAATGAGTTGTTGAAAAAGCTTAATGAACAAAGGTAAATGAGCAAAATACATAATTTTGGAGGGACTTTATAAGGAAATCAATATTTATTATGACAGAAAATGATCGATACCGTAATCCTTAGAAATAGTTAATTTAACTTCTTTTGACTATATAATATGCCCTAATATGTTACCTTTGCAAAATATTTTATAAAAATGAAATCGTAAAAAATGGATTATCGAAATAATATTTTGGAGACTATAGGGAATACGCCTATGGTGAAATTAAATAAAGTAGTTGAAAATATACCCTGCTTGGTATTAGGGAAAATCGAAACTTTCAATCCAGGACATTCCACAAAGGACAGAATGGCGCTCAAAATGGTAGAAGAAGCCGAAAAGGCAGGCAAAATAAAACAAGGTGGTACCTTTATAGAATGTACATCAGGTAATACAGGTATGGGTATCGCTCTAGCAGCAGCAGTCAAAGGTTACAAGTGTATATTTACTACTAGTGATAAACAATCTAAGGAGAAAATGGATATTTTGCGTGCTGTAGGTGCAGAAGTTATCGTTTGCCCCACCAATGTCGAGCCAGACGATCCACGGTCTTATTATTCTGTAGCTGAAAAGCTTAGCAAAGAAATACCAAACTCAACATGGCTAAACCAATATGATAACTTATCCAATCGTGAAGCCCACTACGAAAGTACAGGTCCTGAAATATGGAAACAAACTGATGGGAAAATAACCCACTTCGTAGTAGGTGTAGGTACAGGTGGTACGATCTCAGGAGTAGCAAAATACTTGAAAGAACAAAATCCAAATGTCAAAATATGGGGTATCGATACTTATGGCTCTGTATTCAAGAAATATCACGAAACAGGCGTTTTTGATAAAAAAGAAATATACCCTTACATCACGGAGGGGATCGGCGAAGATATCTTGCCAAAAAATGTAGATTTCTCATTGATAGACCATTTCGAGAAAGTAACGGATAAAGATGCGGCTATTGCTGCTAGAAGACTTGCCAAAGAAGAGGGTTTGTTGCTTGGATATAGTGCTGGATCAGCATTGGCAGGTTTACAACAACTTAAAGACCAACTTAAACCGGATGATGTCGTCGTCATTTTATTTCACGACCACGGCAGCAGATATATAGGAAAACTTTACAACGATGACTGGATGCGTGAAAGAGGATTCCTAGATACTGACCTAAAAGTGAGAGACTTAATCCAAAATAAAAGAGATAAGAAATTTATTTCAGTCACATCCACAGACAGTGTAAAACATGTACTTACGATGATGAAGGATATGGATATTTCTCAATTGCCCGTTACAAAAGATCATGTCATCGTTGGGTCAGTAACAGAAAGTAATATTTTGGAGTTCATCCTTACAAATCCATTGCACAATAGCGAAAAACATGTTTCAGAAATCATGGCAGCACCATTTCCAAAGGTATCAATAGACCTCCCTGTAAAAGACCTTAACAAATATATTTCTAAAAACACTCCCGCTGTTATCGCAGAAGACCGTTCAGGAGATCTGATAGTTTTGACGCAGTATGATATCATTCAGGCACTGTAAGACAAAATTGTGACATGTTAGATCAAATCAAAAAATACCACAGATCACAAGATCGTACAGATTTTAGATTTAGTGTATTGATACCAACATGGAATAATCTTCCTTATCTTCAGCTATGTGTAAGAAGTATTCAAAGCCACTCAATACATCCTATTCAAATCATCGTAATAGTCAATGAAGGAAAAGATGGGACACTTGATTGGCTTCGAGATGAAACTAGATTGGATTTTGTTCACGCACAGCAAAATATAGGCATTTGCTACGGTCTTAATGCTGCACGATCGCTCGTAATGTCTGATTATATCATTTACATCAACGACGACATGTATGTTTTACCTGATTGGGATGGTAAAATGTGGAATGAAATCCAATCTCTTAATTCCAAAATGTTTATGCTATCTTCTACCATGATAGAGCCTATATCTAATGGAAACAAATGTGTCATAGTTCAGGATTATGGTAGAGATATAGAAAACTTTAGAGAAGCCGATTTACTTCAAAATTATACATCATTACATATAGAAGATTGGAGTGGAAGTACTTGGCCGCCCAATGTGATCCATACTGAAATGTGGGATCTTGTAGGTGGTTTTAGTATAGAATTTAGCCCTGGCATGTATTCTGATCCCGACCTGTCCATGAAGTTATACCAAGCAGGCGTCAGACAATTCAAAGGTATTGGTGATAGTTTGGTTTATCATTTTGGTTCAAGGTCTACCAAAAGGGTAAGAAAAAACCTAGGTAGAAAGACCTTTTTATTCAAATGGGGAATTACCTCAAGGACATTTACTACACTGTTTCTGAAAACTGGCAAAAAATATACTGGTATACTCTTAACTCCAAATCTGCCTTGGACTACAAAATGGATAAATAGAATAAAAAGAATATTCGAATAAAAAAAATGAACTTAGAAATTATAATTTTATATCACTCACCCTAAAAAAACCTTCTTTTACCTTGAAAACTGCATAAATTTACTAAAATAGTGTTAAAAAACATGATTTTGGCGACTTATTGTATTTTTTCTAAAAAAATATTTCTTTGGTTTTAAAACAAAACTTTACCTTTATCGTATGGATATAGTATTACAACAATATTTTGACGAAACAACCTTTATTGCAGCCTGCATCAACAACGAAAGATGGGCTCAAAAGAAATTGTACGAAGACAATTATTCTACCATGATGGGGATAGCGTTAAGGTATGCAAATTGTAATGACGATGCATTGGATATATTGCACGAAGGATTTATTAAAGTATTCAAACACATACATAAATACACCATAGGTACATCACTCAATTCATGGATAAAAAGAATAATAGTAAACACAGCTATAGAC
>JBBRJL010000053.1:0-9725 GCA_038219375.1 Chitinophagales bacterium
CCATTTGTAGTTACCCAAATAAGTGGTGATTGCTCTCTAAATGTAAGCTTTGAAAGCTTTCCGTTTTCATTCGGATCAATAATAACAGAAAATTTCAGACCATTAATCGGATTATAATTATTGGGATCACAACTTTCTAAAACTCCAAAGCAGATACCCGCACCACCATTACCATCGGGAGTACACGAGTGATCACCTCTTCCACGACTTAAACTAGTACCAGAAATATTTGAGAATCCACCATTTGAAATTTTAGTTGCTACAAATTCATTATAATCTAATTGGTTTACTAATCCGTCTGCATTACACGCATTAAAATCCCATAATAACAAAAGTTCATCTATACAGTCTTCTTTACAATAAGTCGTACCTGTCACATTTGCAGTTAATGTAGCGCTTCCGCCAAGACAAAACTCGTCATCACCCACAACTTCTAATTCAGGATTTGAATTAACAACAACTGCGAAAGCACTAGTTCCTGTACATCCATTGGTATCGGTAACTGTCACTTTATATGTTGTAGTGATAATAGGTGTTACATTTATTGAATTTTGAATCTCTCCAGTGCCCCACAAGAACTGAACACCCCCTGATGCTGTCAAAAACACTGAAGAACCTTCACATATTTGATCTTCTCCTGTAATAGTTGCAACAGGAAGTGACATAACAGAAGCCATTCTGCTAGCCGATGCCGTACAGCCATTAATATCTGTAACGGTGACAGTATACGTGGTATTTAGACTAGGATTAACCATTATTGAAGATGTTACTGCTCCTGTACTCCATTCATAAGAGATACCGCCTGAGGCAGTAAGTAAAGATGATTTACCTACACAAAAACTATTATTGCCTGATATTATGGCAATCGGCAATGAGTTTACAGTAACAGATATACTCTCTACGTCAGAACAGCCAAATACATTACTAACTGTAACTGAATAATTTGTACTAACTACGGGGCTTACTGAAATTGACTCCGTTGTTGCTCCATTTGACCAAAGATAGCTACTCCCTCCAGATGCAGTTAATGTTGTACTTTTTGAGAGACATATCACATTGTCTCCTGTAATAGTGGCAATTGGTACAGGGCGAACTAATACAATAACTGTGCTGTAATCCTGACAACCATTTAAATCTTTGGCCATGACCATATAAGTGGTATTAATTTCTGGGCTTACTGTTATACTTGTTGTGGTATCACCCGTACTCCATTGATAACTCATTCCACCAGAAGCTGTAAGAACAGTAGATTCACCAAGACATATTTCAAAATCTCCAGAAATAATTGGCGACGGTAATGAATTAACATGTACTGTAACACTTGTATTTGATTTACAACCATTGATATCAGTCACAGTTACACTATAAATATCCGTCATTGCAGGTGTCAATGAAATGGAAGCACTTGTCTCCCCTGTACTCCATATATAAGTTGTACCACCTGAAGCTGTTAGTACGGTAGATCCACCCATACAGATACTTTGTACACCATTAATTGTTGCTAACGGCAAATTATTTACACCAACCAAAACCGTATCCGCATGTTGACATCCACTACAATCTGTAACCGTCACGCTATAATAAGATGTGGTATCAGGATTAACATTTATTGTATTTGTTGAATCGCCAGTTGACCAAAGGTATGTAAAATCATCATTTGAAACTAAATCTGTACAACAACCACCAAATATTTTTATATTATCAATTTCCCAACCAGACATATTTCCACCTACATTTGTTACACAATATCCCCTCAACTCAAAGCGGAATACGGCTGTCTCCCTTATGGCAAAATCAGGGTTGGTGCTAAAATCAAATGATTCAATATTCCAAGTTCTTTCAGTCAATCTATCGTCTTCAGAATATATCAATAAGTCATTTTTGTATACTCTGATCAGGTATTTTGTATTATAGTTATTTTTTCCTTTTGCACCATTAGTCGTCATCCAATCAAATGGTGATTGTTCGTTAAATGAGATTCCTGTAATTCTCCCTGCCTCTGCTGGAGTTAGTGTGACCTCAAATCGAATCGCATTATCAGCATTATAGTCGGCTGGATCACAACTAGTCATTGCGGGAACACAAATCCCTACATCCCCAGGATAACTGCCATTTACAGGTGTACATGAATGTTCACCTTGCAATCTATAAACATTAGTAGCTGAAACACTCGTACAATTGCCCAATGAAGGGTACGTCGGTGTAAATTCTGAATAATTTAATTGATTCGTCTGATCACTTGCGTTACATTGATCCAAAGACCAATTGACCAAAAGAGAATCTAATGATGCAGGACATGTTTCTCTACAAATTGCTTGTCCTGAAACCATTGCCTGTAGGGTATGCTCAGTGCCTATACAAGCAACTTTATCTGGTCCAACATTTACATTTATACCACCTACATTTAGCATAATTGTTGTAGTAGAAATACATCCTTTTATATTCGTATATCTTATCGTGTAAAGACCTGATTGTAAAGGATGTACATTACTTAAAGTCCAAAATGTATTACCATCAGGAGTGACGTCAACAAATCCGTTCGGACCTGATAAAACCAGATTCGTCAATCCCAATGACTGTACTCCCAAGTTGAGATTTGTACCTCTGCAAACATTTACATAATTTGATTGATAACTACCAAATCCAAGATTTACATGTGGCGTCAATTTTGTGGCAGTCCCACCAGATACAGAAATCACTTTTGACTCAAGTACAGGACACCCACAATCATTGTGCGCAATAACTTTATAATCTCCAGTATTTATTCCTGAAACAGTTAGCTTTTCATAGCCCTGTACTACTAAAGTGTCATTTCTAAAAATTTGGACCAATCTTTTACATGGATTACCAACTTGGCCAGTAGCTAAAATTTCGAATGAGCCATCAAATGCATAACAGGATGATGGGTTAACAATGTTTCTGAAATTTAATCCGCACTGGGAAAACCCAAAGTTTGATAAACTAAAAATTAAAAAAAATAACAGGGAAAATCGGAAAGACCCTTTCATAAGTTTTTGAGTTGAGTTGAGCATGAGTTACATTTTTATAACCAGAAAATTATACAAATTAAAATACCCGAATAGCACTGCTAATCAGATCATTAAAATAACTGCACTTATTTTTGGAAAGTAAAGGTATGTAGTCTGTTCAACACTTTTTATTATGTGTCAATGAATTTTCACATAATTATTTATTTAAATCATAAGCAACTAAAAACTAATAATCTTACACAAATATAAAAAATTAAATGTATAAATTGGTCATCACAAGAAACCTGAGTAAATCATCTTTCTTTAAGAACCTAATGTCACAGTGACTTCCTTAAGGTCTTTATCTCTTTTGTACCCTACCTTCACTTTATCACCAGGATTGTACTTTTCAAGGGTAAGGATTAGATCATTATTTGAAGATACTTTTTTGTCATTTATAGTTGTAATTATATCACCGAAAATGATTTCTCCATTACTATTTCTGTTTAATGCTTTTAATCCAGCTTTAGCAGCACCTCCATTTGTGGTCAATGAAAGTATCATGGCCCCTTCAACGCCCCAATTTTGAGCGTATTGAGTAGGGAGTAACTCAACACCAAGCATAGGCCTTTTGAGTTTGCCATATTTTATTAAATCTGAGACAACCCAATTGACTTCGTCTACGGGAATAGAAAAACCAATACCAGCAGAAGCTCCAGACGGACTATAAATCATAGTATTCACACCAATCAGTCTGCCAGAACTATCTAATAAAGGTCCTCCTGAATTACCAGGATTGATAGCTGCATCAGTCTGGATTACGTCTCTTATTGGCCTTCCTGTCATAGATTTTATTTCTCTTCCCAATGCACTAATAACTCCTGTTGTCAATGATTGGTCTAGTCCGAAAGGATTACCTATGGCATATACCGACTGACCTACACGTAAGGTCGACGACTGACCTACTGGGATTGGGATTAGTTTATTTTTGGGAACATCAATTTTCAATACTGCTAGATCTTTATTTGGTTCAACTCCTATTACCTCAGCAACCCAAGTAGATCCATCTGACAAGGTAACTTTAAACTTATTGCCGCCTTCGATCACGTGAAAATTGGTAATAATGTGTCCGTCTTCATCCCAAATAAAACCCGAACCTGTACCTCGTGGCACTTCTGTCACATTACGTGTCCAATGATCTTCCCTTGAATTTATCGTGGTAATAAAACAAACTGTTGGAGCTGATTTTTCAAATAAATCTATCGTCGCTTGTTCTGAACTGGTGATAAATTTGACAGGTGAAACTTCTCTTCTGTGGCCATCTTTTTGTAAACCAGATTGCTGCTCACTATTGTTGCCAATCTCAGCAGATAAAGATTCTGCATCCTTATTTCGATTTCCAAAATTTGATCCAAAAAGAAATCCTAAACCAAGTACAACAATTACTATAACTATATTTTTTATGTTCATTTTGCTCAATTTTATTTAACTTAAACATCAAAACATGAAAAAAGTATCTATAAAAAATCTTAATTTTTTACTAATTTTTTTAATTGGGGAGAAACCCTATATCTTTCTTCGTGGTATTTCCCATACAAATGATCTAGTTCATTGACAATATTTGAATAACCAAGGTGATTTCCCCATGACAAAAGACCTTTCGGGTAGTTTACGCCCAAAGTCATCGCTAGTTCGACGTCGTCTGCCGAACAAATATTTTGGTAAACCGTATCAGCGGCCTCATTGATCAACATAGCGATGATTCTTTTAAATATAATCTCTAATAGCGCTTGATCTTCACTTGGAGTCAATACATTGTCTTTGGTATAATCATAAAATCCTTTTCCACTCTTACGTCCTAGATATCCGGCTTCCATCAATCGCAACTGTGTAAATGATGGTCTATATTTTGAATCGTAATAAAAAGATTTCCAAACAGATTCTGTGACTCTATAATTTACATCGTGTCCAATGAAATCCATAAGGGTAAAAGGTCCCATTCTAAAACCATTTTTTGTCATGGCATAATCAATAGTAACCACATCTGCTATTCCTTCCTCAAGAATTCTAATGGCTTCACTGTAAAATGGTCTCGCTACTTTATTTACTATAAATCCAGGAGTATCCTTGGCAATAACTGCCGTTTTGCCCCATGAAGTAATCGTATTCTTTACTTGTTCCGTTATGGTAGCATCCGTCTGAATAGCAGGTATAATCTCTACCAATTTCATCAAAACTGGTGGATTAAAAAAATGAATCCCTATACATCTCTCTGGTTTCTGTAGCACTGAAGCGATGGAAGTGATGGATAGTGATGACGTATTTGTAGCGAGTACACATTCAGGTTTCACCACAGACTCAAGCGATTGAAATAGTTCTTTTTTGATACTCAAGTCTTCAATGATTGCTTCAATGATAAGGTCACAATCTGATAATGTTTCGAGATTTTCGACTGTATAAATTCTACCAATCACTGCAATACCATCGGTAGAAGAAAGACTTCCTTTACCAACAAATTTATTGACACTTGATTGAATATTTTGCAGGGCTTTTGATTTTGCCTCCTGACTTTTGTCAAAAATCCTCACCTCTGCGCCTGCCATAGCTGCTACTTGAGCTATTCCTGCACCCATTGCGCCTGCACCTACTATTCCTACGATCATGTATTATTTACTTTTTAAATGGTGTTTTTTAAAAAAAATTAGTCTTCAAATGGATCTCTTGCATTCCAAAAATCTAATTTATGAAGGTTGAGTGAAAAACTAATTCTGTTCAAGAATGATTGATGTTGTCCTTTATAAAGATTGCCAAGTTCTTCAGAAAATATGAATGGAATATGTATCGCAAATAAATCTTTGGCATTGAATGAAAGTCCTGCATTGTACATCACATTATTTCTGAACTCTTTTAACTCTGGTTTATCCTGAGATATACTTTCATAAGTGCTAAAACTACCGATATCAAAATATCCTCTCAAAAACATCCAATCTGGCAAAATAGGTAAATCAAAACTTATATTTGCTGCCATCGCAAGATTATTACTTGATCCATATCCAAATGCTGATCCGATCGGTGTCTTAAAGCCTCCACCTTGTGTCAAACTTGTAAAATTGTCATATGTTCTATTCTGATTTTGTCTAGAAAAAAAATATTCATCGTATGTATAGTCATTATGACCCTGATGTATCAAAGCAATACTTCCTTTAGTAAGTCCATTTTGAAAACCGCCTGATTCTCTCTGGGTATTGATAATAAATCCTGAAGCAAACCCTCTGAAATAAATATTTTTATTTTTTGCGTACATATATCTTTGATCAAATATAGCAGTCAATTTAAGATAATTCTCCTTTTTTTCAATCGGTGTATAAGATTGTTGTTCCAAAGTGATTCTAAATCCTGATGATGATAAGGTAGAAACAGCATTATAGCTATATTCCATTCTATTTATAAAGGAATTTTGGTTTTGAATGCCTAGGTATTTTCCTTGATCAAATTCTGGATATTCCTCACTAATCAAGAAGGATTTTAGTGCCAAGGACGATCTTTTGACTTTATTACCGCTATGTTTAAAATGAATGGTGATGGTTGGATCTATTCGTATATACCTTTGTGCATAATCCAACGATCTGTTTCTGTCCATGTCAAATGACTTAACACCTATCCTGAATTCAATATTACTTATGCTTTGATTTTGCGATGTAAAATGACTAAAACTCGCCCAAGCTTGTCCTAGAAGTTTTTGATTTACAAAAGAATAAAATGGGGTAATGGCATATCTGAATGGCTTCGGGTCATTTTCATTACTATTGCTAAACGACGCACCAAGCATAAAACCATCGTTATCATTGTACGCAGGGGCTACCATAAATCGCAATTCTCGCACTCTAGAATCACCATCACTAAGTAAACCTACCATCTTTACCTTGCCACGATGGCTATTACGTTGTGGAAAAAAATGATTATTTTCCCTATTGATTTCAGGAAGTAAACCAGATTTGTCAACACTGATAATTTTAATACTATCCAGACTTTTTATATCAGTTTTAACGACAAAATTACCCATTCTACCATCTACAAAATACTCCATTTCAGTACCATTATTTTCTTTCAAAAACAATATAAATGGTAGTGAATCTTGACCATCATTATTCATTAATATTGTATAAAAACCATCATCTTCTCTTACACCAAGTATAGCATAGTCTGTCATTGGATTTCCATAAACATAAGTATTTAGTGGTCTTGCTACTTGCTTTTCTGACAGGTCATCTAGACTTTTTATAAGCACATCAGGGGTTAACCTTTTTTTATTTTCTGACAAAGATGTCAATACTTTTGCAAAATTTTCTTCTCCCGCCAATTCCTCTGCGTACATAAAAAATCCTCCAGATTTATTCATACGTCTCACCCAATCATATTCTGGCGAGTTTTCGTTTTGACTGGAATTCAGAGAAGGTACTGTTCGATATCTTTGATTTCGATATATTTCATCAATAAATGAATAATTAAACTCAGTTTTCACATCAGCAACTTCATAATCACGCGCGTATTTTTCGTAATAATATGCCACCAATCCTCGCTCAATCCATGTATGCCTGACAGAACTGATATCAAAACTGCCACGTACCCAAATAGCTGATAAAAGACTTGCTGTATATTCGCTCAAAACTTCTTCATCGTCAGGAGCTTTTTCCATTATCAATCCATCACTCAAAAAACAATTAACGCACTTCTCACCAATTAATATAGTTAGTTTCTCATAAGGATATGGGCCAATTTTCTCTGACATTCCCATGAAACTCTTCTCTAAACCTACCACTATTTTTTCGAGACTATCATTATATAAAATGGAATCAATAACCACTATATCATAAGGTACGCTTTTATGATTGGGAAATTGGAGTAGTCCCGAAATGTTTCTTTTCTTATTTTTAAATATAGTCACAGTAAGATCCAATATGCCTGTTGCTGTTATCGTGACAAAATAATCATCCAACTTTATCAACCCGTTAGAATAGAAATCAAATCCACCTGGAGTCGTTAATTTCAATTTTAAATCACTTTTATAACCTTGTTCATCATCAAACTGCCTGTGTTGGCCTACTTGCCATTCATTTCCTTCATAAATAGCAAGTTTAGGATAAAAATTTCTTAAAAAATAGTCTTCTTTCCTGTATCCTAAACCATCTTTGAGATATGGAAGTTTCAGTTTGTATTCAAAAGAAATATTACCCGAAAATGAAGAGATGTCCTTAATGATGACTCCAAGTATTTCTTGACCTTCATCCTTGAAAACATGACTTAACGACTGATTACCAGATTTTACCATTAAACTAGAAACCTTAGAAAGTTTACTTTCTTTAGAAAAATAAAAAGTTGAGTTACCAAAACTTAATTGTTCTTTTGTAAAATCATTATTGGTATTACTGTAAGCATTTGCCCATAGATGAAACCAAATAGTATCTTTAGGTAACCCGAGTGACTCAGGAATTTCAATCTTGGTATTTACAGTCAATACATTGTTTGATGTATCTAGTTGAGCTTCAATTTTATATGTTGGTTTATCACTTGTTTGTGAATGAAGTAGAACTATGTTTACAAAAAAAAACAATATAAAAAATCTCAAAGTCATATGATGTCTATTTTTGTGCAAAACTACACTTAAATAGTCATTTTGATAAAATTTCATCAATAAAAACCTTTGCCCGATTACAAACAGCCCATTTACTTCACGTAGGAACAAATCTACCTACCTTCCATTTACTTCAGTATTTGTGGTTTTTACTTCGACTTGTGGTGGTATCAACATATACAAAATCGGGGTCACCAATCTACTTAATAACGTACTACTTATCAATCCACCAATCAAAACTACTGCTAGTGGACTAATCAGCGGCGATCGCTCAAGCACTAATGGTGTCAACCCACCAATAGCTGTCATGGACGTAAGCAATATTGGTAAAAATCTAGTCTCGGCGCCATCCATAACTGCTTCATAAAGTCCCATACCCTTCTCGCGGAGACCATTGGTGTAATCTACCATCAGAATAGAGTTTTTAATTTCTATACCTATCAAAGCGATGATACCCACAGACGCTACAAATGACAATGACTCACCTGCAATGTATAGTGCTAGAAAAGCGCCAATGATGCCCATAGGAATTACACTCAAGACTATCAGTGTAGATTTGAAAGTTCTAAACTCCAAAATAAGTATGGCTAATAATCCAAAAACAGTCAATACGATAATGGTACCTATACCTCCGAAGGATTCTTCTCGTGACTCGCGCTCTCCCGCCGCTACAATCCTATATCCTTGTGGCAATATGATAGCCGATTTTATATCATCCAATATAGAAGTCGTAAGTGCATCTACATTAAATCCTAGTTTAGCAAAACTGCTCACAAGCGCATAACGTTCCTTGTTGTAATGTCGGATGATGGAAGCAGATGGTCTGAGTGATATGTTGGCAATACTATTCAATGGCACTAGTGCACCACTTATTGATGTCACATTAATTTTATGGAATGTCTCTAGAGCATTTTCTGTATTTTGTGGTACACTTACGTTCAATTTAAATTCATCACCTTCATCATTTTTGATATTCCCTATTTCAATCCCAGCTATGGCAAGACGAACTGTTTTAGCTATCTCACCACCTGTCAGACCATATAATCCTGCCTTTTGTTTGTCCACTTCTATGACAATATCTGATTGTTTGTATTTCAGGTCATTCCTTACGTAAAGTGTACCTT
>JBBRJL010000054.1:0-9717 GCA_038219375.1 Chitinophagales bacterium
TCGATGTCGATGGTGATGGCTATGGCATTGACAATGAATTTATTGAAATTTGCTCAAATTTGCCACCTGAAGGATATGCTGTGTTATCAGGTGATTGCGATGACCAAAATCCAAATTCAAACCCAAGTGTACCTGAAATACAATGTAATGGTATAGATGAGAACTGCAATGGAGACTCAGATGATTCCCCTGAATTTAATCCAATCACTTATACTGCTACCATACAAAATGCTACTTGTAACGGAAGTATTGATGGATCTATATCATTAAATATTTCAGGAGGTAATGCTCCTTTTACGGTGATTTGGCCTATTCAAAATAAAACGGGATCTACGATTACCAACATAAAGGAAGGTGTTTATTATGCAGAAATTACAGATATAGGTGGTTGTGTCCAAAAAACAGATTTTTTTCAAATAAATTCTACTAATACTATTAATGTAATTACAACCGAAATACTCCACACTTCATGTCTCGGTCGTAAGGATGGAAGTATAAAAATAGAACATAGTATGGATAATGAGCCATACACTTACCTATGGTCTGATGGTGAAACTACTAAAAACATAAATGAGTTGCCATCCGGCTCATATTCATTGACAGTTACAGATGCATCGTCTTGCACGGCAGTTTTGTCAGATATAAAAGTTAATAATATACCTTCTTTGTTATCTGATGTAGAATCAAAAAAACATCCTAGTTGTTTTGGACTTAAAAATGGATTCATATCAGTCATCACTGTTAATGGGTTAGAGCCATATCAATATAGGTGGAATACTGGAGATACAACAATGTTAATATCAAATATTGGCGCCGATAATTACGCACTTACAGTTACGGACCAAAATGGCTGTGAATCACACCTTAACACACAACTTATTGCACCTGACTCTATCAAAGTTGTCCCTGTAAGTATCGAAGACGTTAGATGTTTTGGTGAAGCTAATGGCTCGATAAAGACGAATTCAACGGGCGGTACTCCACCTTACACCTATCTATGGACAGGAATCAGAACGACTGATGACATCTTCAATTTATCAGCCGGAAGATATACATTAACCGTGACGGATGCTTTGGGGTGCAGATCCACTCCTATTAATATTGATGTAAAACAACCGGATCTTTTCCAAATCAACATTGATAGTATCCATGCAGCAAGTTGCAGGTTAGGAAAAAATGGATATATCTCACTATCAGCTTCAGGAGGGACACTAGACTATAGCTATGCTTGGAGTCATACACAAGTATCTTCAAGTATGTTTTCAGACCTTATTACTGGAAATTATAGTGTGACAGCTTATGATCTTTTTGGATGTAAATCTTCTATACCTACTTTATTTATCCCTTTCAATAATATCCCAATTTTATCTGAGTTAGATTTAATAAGCGATAATAAATGTTTTAATGATAGATTTGGTAGCATTGTTGCTGTAATTATTAATGGTACAGCGCCTTATGATTTCAACTGGAGTCATGGTCTCCAATACATAAAAGAAGAAATAGTAGACACCGTATCTCAGTTGCATTCTGGACTATATGCATTGACTATTACTGATGCCGAAGGTTGTGTAGGAACATCAGAAACTGTGGTAATAAAAGAAATAGCACAACTCTCTTATCAAATTTCAGATGTTATTGAAAATGTGTGCACCTCGGATTCTAATGGTATTATTAGCATTGCTGTACAAGGCGGGACTGGTGCGTACAATATAAACTGGAATATAGGTGTGGGTGAAACAATATCAAATCTAACTAACGGACTTTACTTCGCTACTATTACGGATGCAAATAACTGTCAGAAAACCACAGAAGTTATTCAAATTTCATCGTCTTCTGACATTATTATAAGTGGTCAAATAATCCATGACATGAATAATTCATCAACAGGTGAAATTTGTCTTGATATTTTCGGAGCGATAGAACCATATCAAATTAAATGGATAAACAGGCCTGAAAATTCTATTTGCATCACCGGCTTAAGTGCTGGCATATACGAGGTAGAGATTACAGATGGTTTGGGTTGTATTATTTCACAAGCTTTTGAAATAGAAAACACATCGTCTACCGGAGAAACAAGTATAAATAAATTTATAATATTTCCAAATCCCACAAACAATACGATAAAAATATCTGGTGAAACTGATTTGATTGCTGTTGAAATTTTCTCAGCGAGCGGGAAAAATTCAAATGTCATCACACAACGCATTTCATCGACACAGTTAAGCAGCGATTTATCATTACTACCTCCTGGAATGTATTTTCTTAAAATCCACTATAATGACGGAGTGAGTATACTTAAAGTGGTTAAAATTTAATGATAATGCTATCTTTTGACAATTTTGAATGTCGTACGTCTATTGGTTTGGTGCTGTTCTTCTGAACAACTTTCACATGCACATTTATCAATCAACAATGATTCTCCATACCCTTTTGGTATAAGTCTTGATGAAGATATTAATTTTGAAATCAAATAATCTACAACAGATTGCGCACGTTTTTGAGATAATTCTTCATTATATACTTCTGTCCCTCGACAATCGGTATGACTAGACAATTGTATATTAATTTGCGGATTATCCTTAAGGATTTTGACGAGTGCATCAAGTGTAGGCTTAGCTTCGCTTTTGATGTCCCATTTATCAAAATCGTAATAAATATTTTCCATGTTTATTTCTTTATCTGCATAAATTTTATCCAAAATGAGCTCAGTATTTATAGTAATAGAATTTTCCTTAGCTGGATAGACAAGATTCTTAGTGCTTATTTCTTTGGAAGCATTCAAGTAATCCAATTTTGCTCCTATAATTTTTAGCAACTTATCCTTAGGTATTTCCACAAAATAAAAACCATTATTATCGGTGTAGCCTTCCACTACTTTCTTGTCTGCTTCATCTACGATTTTAATAAATACACTACCCAAAGACTTCTTACCTACTACCCTACTATTTGGATTATCCGTTTCTTCGTAAATATTTATAAATGTTTTTACAGTAACAAATACCGTTTGTTTTTCAGGAGTAACTTCAATTTTGGTCGTAGTATCTATTTGTGGTTGAATCTTTTTAAACCTATAAATATCATCTTTACCATTGCCCATCCGTGAAGATGAAAAGAATCCTTGTAGCGTTACATTTTTGATAGGTTTTGCAGTGTAATCTACTATAAATGAAAAATCATCGCCCCCAGAATTGAGTGGATATCCCATATTAATCGGGACAGACCAAGATCCATCTGATCTTAGGTATGTCTTAAATATATCAAAACCTCCTAGTCCAGGGAGAAAATCTGATGAAAAATATAAGGTATCTTTATCTCCTGTTGGAAATTTTTCGCTCCCTTGAGTATTAATACTTGATGGAAGTTTTTCTGGTGTCGACCAATTACCATCAGCAAATAATTGTGTATAATATAAATCAAGCGTACCACCTAACTCGTTCTGATCACTTGAAAAAACCATTATACTGTCGTTTTCAATTAAAGTTGGTTGACCGTACTTTACCTTATCCTGTACAAAAGAAAGTACTTCAGGTTCACTCCAGAAACCATCTATCAAATCAGAACGCATTAATTTAGGATAATCATCACCTGAACTTAAAGAATAACAACGAGTAAAATACAAAGTAGTCCCATCAATATTGAACCAAGCAGTGCCTTCATTAGCATTTGTATTGATTGCTGAATCAAATTTCCTAACTTCGGATCCATTCTTCCTGATCTGATACAAATCACTGAATTTTTCACCAGACCAATTATAGACGTTATTTCCTGTAGACTCAGATCTTTCTGATGTAAAAACTAGAAAGTCCTTGTCAAATAAGACGGGACTATAATCGGAAACTGATGAATTCTCAAATATTTTCTCAATGCTATATTCTGACTTCTTTTGTTTTGCAGCATTGGCCTGGTCGCAAAGCAAAGCTTCTCTATTATTTTCTTGGGTTCTTCCAGTTAGTTGACCTATTTTCCTATATAAATCAGCAGCTTCCTGATACTTTTCCATAATCTTGTAGGTGGAAGCCAAATTCCCAAGTGCCTCAGTTCCATAATTTAGATCTGCAGCCATTTTATACCAAGTGGCCGCTTCTTGATAATCTAAGACTTGTATATTTGACTTTCCCAGTAAAAATGCTTTCCTTGCTTTAGCTGTTTCATTTTTTGTATCAATAATTTCGTCTTCTAATAAGTCTATGGCTACTGCAAATTGCTTTCTTTCAAATGCAAATTCACCATCCTTTATCTTTTGATTAAATGAACATGATAATAAACCTATGGAAATTAGAAAAAGTGTAATATTGCGTGATATGTGCATAATGTTATTCAATTTATAATATCCATCCCTTGTTACAAACTTAATATCAAATTATTAGAGTTTAAATTTGCTTGTTTGCGGATTAACCATTCGGTATCTATTATAATTCATTTTTGACATCAATTGTTGTATATATATGAAAAAGGGACCTAAATTTTTAAACTTAGATCCCTCTTCTATAAATTTTATAAATTAATTATTTTGCTGTTCTTGCAAAAGACTTGCCACCTTCAGTTTTGGAAGGCTTGTCTGCTTCTCTCCTACTTACTTTAAGATCAGAACCTAGATCATGTAGTACTGGAGCTGCAATGAAAACAGAAGAATAAGTACCCACAATTATACCTACAAGTAGTGCGAATGCAAAACCTTTGATACTACCTCCACCAAAAATGAAAAGTATTAGTATCACAATAATAGTGGTAAATGATGTCATCAATGTTCTTGACAAGGTAGTATTGATGGCTGCATTAATAACTTCATCTTTTGATTTATTTGAATGAATAGTAAAAAACTCCCTAATCCTATCAAATACAATCACGGTATCGTTTATTGAGTATCCAATAACCGTAAGTAACGCAGCTATGAATGCTTGGTCAATTTCTAAAGAAAAAGGTAAAAACGACTTCGCAATTGAAAACACAGACAATACAACTAATGCATCATGGAAAACTGCAAGGATTGCACCAGCACTATATTGCCACTTACTAAATCTAATTAGTATGTATAAAAATATTGCTAACAATGCAAATATACCAGCATACAATGAACTTTTCTTTAGATCATCAGCAATAGTAGGTCCTACTTGCGCTGAACTGATGATATGTGCTTTATCAACAGAAGTTTCCGTATTGCTAAAATCAGCTAAACTTACATCAGACTTTGTAATTGCAACAACACCTTCATGTAATTTTGCTACTACTTTATTAGCCGTATCTTCTTCAGTTTCATTTATCAAATATGAAGTGATCACGTTGAAGGTATTGGCAGCATCCACTTGTTTAACCACTGGAGTTGCACCAAATGGAGCAGTAAGTCCATCTCTTAATGCCTCCGCAGTAACATTTTCTGTTCCAGTAAATTGTATCGTATAAGAATATCCTCCCTTGTAATCTACACCCAAATCAAATCCTGATGTGAAAATTGAAATCAATCCAGCAACAATGACTACACCAGAAATACCATAAGCAATCCTTCTTCTTCCTATCCAGTCAATATTGATGTTTTTGAAAGCTCCTTTGGAGAACCCTGTCCAGAATGATAAGTTATTACCTTTACCAACCCACCATTCAAGTAATAATCTTGATACAAATATGGCTGTAAACAAAGAACATAAAACACCAATAATCAAAACAACTGCAAAGCCTTTTACAGGACCAAGACCAAAATAAGCTAGGATAAAAGCAGTCAATATAGTGGTAACGTTGGCATCTATAATGGCTGAATATGAATGATAAAATCCGTCACTTATAGCTTGTTTTAACTCCTTGCCTGATTCTAATTCTTCTTTTATCCTCTCAAATATGATAACGTTTGCATCTACCGCCATACCAATGGTTAAAACTATACCCGCTATACCTGATAGTGTCAATACAGTACCAAAACTTGATAATGAACCAAATATTAAAAACACGTTTAATAATAGTGATACAATTGCTATCAATCCACCACCTGCATAGTAAGCAAGCATCGTGATTATCACTAATAGGAAACCAATAAGTAATGAGTTAATACTTTTTGATATATTTGCTTTACCTAAGGTTGGACCCACATTGGTAGACTGTACAATTTTAGTTTTTGCAGGTAGTTTACCTACCTCTAGTATGCTAGCGAAATCATTTGCTTCTTCCACTGTATAGTTACCTGTGATAGATGACGAACCTCCAGTTATCGCATCATTCACACTAGGTGCAGAAACAACTTCATCGTCTAGTGCAATTGCAATTTCTCTATTACCTTCTCCTGCAGCTTTGGTGGTCATTTCAGCCCATTTCTTAGCTCCCACAGCGTTCATTCTTAAGTTAACTTCGACTTTTCCGTTAGTTGTATTAAGATTTTGACCAGCAGATGTTATTACACCACCGTCAAGTGGGGCTGCATCAGTTCCAGTCTGAGTTTTGATAAGATATAATTCATACTGATTTGTTAAAGTTCCATCTATATTATTAGATGGTTCCCTAGACCACATAAATTTGCTATTCTTTGGAAACAATAACTTGATGTCTTCTCTGTTAAGAATGTCATTCACGAATGTCCTTTTACCTTTGTCTACCAATCCCATTACACTTGGAGATAATGTACCACTATTAAGCGATAGTGCAGTCATTAGAGAGCCACTAGCCCCTCCAGCAACATTATTCTGAGCTTTTGGTACTAATTGAACAGTAGAATCAGGAAGAAGTGTACCCAAATCATCATAAGCCGGAACTTTAATAGTATCCATCTCAACAGCTGTTGAGTCTATGGAAGGAGCTGCTCCTGAAGCTTTGGCATCTGCTTGCTGAAATGCAGCCATGATACCAGGATCAGAAGATCTATATATTTCCCAAAACTCAAGTTTCGCACTTGCAGTCAAAAACTGCTTAGCTCTCTCGGGATTGTCAATACCAGGCATTTCCACTAATATAAGGTCACGATTAGGGTCAAGTGACACATTAGGTTGAGCTACACCCAATCTATCTATCCTTTGTTTCAACCTTTCAAACGTAAGATTCACTGTTTGGTCAGCTTTTGATCTAAGGAGTCTTTCTATATCTCCGTCCGTGGTGCTTGTGCTGATTTCTCCCAAAGCCTCACTTCTAGCAAATATTTTAGCCAATTTGCCCTCTCCCGCTATGGTACGATACTCATTTACAAAAAGAGTGATGTAATTGGATTGAGAAGTTTTCATGACTTCTTTAGTATTAGCCAATGCTTTCATGAAATCAACATTATTGCTGTTTCTGCCTGCCAAAGACTTTAAGAAATCTTCCAAGTCTACCTGAAGTGTTGTACTCATTCCCCCTTTCAAATCTAGCCCTAACGCCAACTGTTGTTGTTTCAACTCGTTGTATGTATACGACTTAAGAAGTGGAATACTAAAAACTTCTTCACTAGACATCGAATCCAAATATCTTGCTCGAGCCGATTTGTACGACTCATTGAGAATATCTTCAGAGCCTGAAACACTAGCTGCGTATGACGCTGCATCACTCTCTACTCTATTAGTTGGTATGAAATAAGAGAATTGTAATAAACATACAACCGTTATTAAAACCAAAAACACTTTTACTAAACCTTTTCCTTGCATGGTGTTAAAAATTCATTAATTTTTCCGAAAAACAGCGCAAATATAAGTCTTTTGTCAAATTATAGCGACTTTAAACAAGACATATATCTATTTTTTAAATAATATTTTGTATATAATTGAGAATCAATATATTATAAAAACAAAAAAAAATAAATAATTAATTATTTTTTTACGAAATTGAATCTTTGCTCGCTAATCAACAAAGCGCATATATAAAAACTTAATTTTTTGGGTGAGATGTCATGGTCAAACGGCAAATAATATTTCTATAGTACCATATATGCATTCATTGAAAAAAAAAATCGTTGATTTGGAACTATTTATTGAAAAAATATCTTAATTCACATCGAAACCAATATTGGTCTATCATTACATTTAAATTTTTAAAAATTATGGGTTTATTTTCATTCCTAAAATCAGCTGGTTCAAAACTTATCGGAAACAAAGCAGCTGAAAATGACACAACTGTAGCTGCACCTGTTGCAAATGCAGGTTTAGATGCATTAAAAGAAGCAGCTGAGAAAGGCAGAGCGGCACAATTGGCGTCTAAGGTTGTAGGTAACGGAATTCATGTTGACAACCTTGATATCGCAGTAGATGATGACACAGCAACTGTGTACGGTCAAGTAGAATCTACTTCTGCAAAAGAAAAAGTAATACTTATTATAGGAAATACTGAGGGGATTGCATCTGTAGATGATAGACTTTCAGTTGTGACATCTGAGCCTGAAGCTACTTTCTACAGCGTAAAAGAAGGTGACACACTCTCAAAGATAGCAAAAGAAGTTTATGGTGATATGATGAAGTATCCTGTTATTTTCGAAGCGAATAAACCAATGTTAAAGTCAGAGGATTTAATCTATCCTGGTCAGGTTTTAAGAATTCCTGCCTTATAATTAGAATAAACGTTGTACTAATACAAAAGGAGCATCAATTATTTTGTTGCTCCTTTTTTTATAGATTACACAAAAAAGCCAAAGGAATTGCATTTCAGATTCTACTACTATTTTAGCGGTAAATTTAAATTTAGGAAGTGTACAGTTATCCTTTTCTATATTTGGGGGGTAAAGAAAAGCTATATTAGCTGCCCGCTACCCTCATTCCCCTAAAATCCCTTCATGCTGTAGAGTGAGACGAACTGCACTTAAATTACTGAAACTAACTTCCCATTAAATTGATAGTACTGCTATTAATCTATTGTTAATCGTATGGAATCAGTATTAAATAATTTGTTTGCTTTAATTAAAATTCATATGGTTTAGCCAGAAAAATAGTTTGGGACAATAATGCACATCAAACTCCAAAATCCATACCACCAGTTTATATTACCATCCCCCAAATACGATACCCAGCGAAATAGTCAGCGAAACATCGCCAGTAAATTGCTTACTTGAATTAAAATACTGATTTACAGCCAGATATTTCGTAACTTAAAAAATAATTAAGTTTGAAGAAACTTTAAATATAAGTGTACTTTTAAAAGCTAAAAAACCATTTTAACAAACTATTGACGTTTTTTTCGTAACTATTTGTGCCAAAATTTTGTCTATTACTAAAATGTGTACATGAATAAGTGGTATTTTTCTTTAATATTTATTTTGACTACAATAGCAATTTCTGCCCAAAGCACCTATAATAGCAAAAAAGATAGTGACCCTCAGGCTAAAATTTTATTGGATAAGCTCAAGAAGCAATATGAATCCTACAAAACTATGGAAGTAAAATTTGAAATG
Organism: Chitinophagales bacterium; assembly: GCA_038219375.1. Classification (GTDB taxonomy): domain Bacteria; phylum Bacteroidota; class Bacteroidia; order Chitinophagales; family Saprospiraceae; genus OLB9. The sequence goes on from JBBRJL010000054.1 coordinate 9,329, forward strand.
GAACTCGAACTTCCAGGTCAAAGTAAAGAAATCCAAAAAGGAACTGTCGTTCAAGATGGTAATAAATATCAAGTAAAAATGAATGATCAGGAGATATATGCAGATGGAAAAACAGTGTGGGTGTATTTGAAAAAGAACAAAGAAGTACAAATTACTGATATGGATGTCACAGAAGGAGCTGATATGATGTCACCAAAACAGATGATGAGACTGTACGAGAAGGGTGATTTTGCTTATACCATCACGGAAGAAAAAAAAGTAGGAAATCAACAACTCGTTGATATTGAATTCAAACCGTTGTCAAAAAAGTCTGAATACACAAAAATGCGTCTAACTATTGACAAGAAAGCAAATAAAATGATATCTTTACGGGTCTTTTCCAGAGATGG
>JBBRJL010000055.1:0-9707 GCA_038219375.1 Chitinophagales bacterium
ACCTACACCTATCATTACATTGGCTGCCTCTGTGTGTCTTGCATCAGATTTTCAAGCAAGTATTATTAATTCAAGTTTATATACATCCATAGACTGGACCGTAAATTCAGGTACTATTCTTTCCGGACAAGGAAGCGATCAAATAACGGTCACTCCACTTTTAACAGGACCAGTTACGGTTTGCGTAGAAATAACTTCAGATTGCGGTCCACCACAAACTGTCTGTGAAGAAATACAGATCACTGATCCACCTATTCCTGATATTATTGTAATCAGTCAATGTGGTGACTTCGCAGAATTGGCTGTAGTCAATCCCATTACAGGTGCTTCTTACGTATGGACACAATTGTCAGGTCCCTCCTTTTTATCTTTTGGAAATCCAACTTTTTCTAGCACGAATGCTCTCTCTTTTACACCTGGTACATATGTTATTCAAGTCACTGAAAATCTTAATGGTTGCATAGGTACTAATACTGTCTCTGTTACTTTCAATGCAGCTTTCGTCATAAACAATGTCATTCAAGGCGCTGTAGATGCCTGCGTGGGTCAAGTGGAAATATACACATTAGATCCTGTATTACCACCTAGTTTTACCAATACATGGTCGATTAATAATGGGACCATCACTTCCCAATCTGAAAATGCTGTAACCGTTTTGTGGAACAACAGTGGTAGTGGTCAGATTTGTTATAATATTACAGATCCGTGCAATAACATGGTAGCCAATTGCCTTACTGTAAATATTCAAAATTTAGCATCAACGCCAGTTATTACATTACCGGCTTCAGCTTGTGAAGGGGCAAACTTCCAAGCAAGTATTATTAGTTCAAGTTTATACACATCCATCACTTGGACAGCAAATTCAGGTGCTATTCTTTCTGGACAAGGCAGTAATCAAATATCTGTAAATGCTATTTCGGCAGGCACAACCACCATCTGTGTGGAAGTGACATCTTTGTGCAGTCCACCACAATCCATTTGTCAAAACATACAAATTATTGCACCACCTTTGCCCACCATAACGATTTTGACACAATGTGGACTTTCGTCAAATCTTACGGCTTCTGTTCCTAATGGATTTTCTTTTTATAATTGGTCACAAATATCAGGTCCTAGCGCTATAAGTTTTAATACACCGAATAATGCTTCCACAGAAATTACCGCTACCCTACCCGGCACTTACATTATACAATTATCAGAGACTTTAAATGTTTGCGTGGGGGTAAATACTATTGTACTCACTTTGCAGCCTGATCTATTGATTGGTAATCTTTCTTTCGATTGTAATAGCGTGAACGGATATATTGTTTCATTTTCAATAGATGGCGGCTTAGCACCTTACGCCGTTGATAATAACAGCATCGTAGGAAATAATTTCACTTCAGCTATTATACCATTTGGTAATGGCTACAGCTTTACGATCACTGATAGCGAAAATTGCAGCATTTCTATTTCTGGCGACCAGCAGTGTCCATGTGTATCTGATGCAGGTAGTAGTGGCAATCAACTGATTTCTATCTGCGAAGACCAAGTTGCTATAGGTGATGATGTTGTTGGAACTACTTTTGATTTTAATGATATTGGCACCTATGTTTTGCACAATAATGCTAGTAATACCCTAGGTACTATTTTCGCAAGTGGTCCAACACCTGAGTTCACTTTTGTGCCTCCTTTGCAATATGGTGTGACCTATTATATTTCGTATATTGTTGGCGACAATATAGGAGGAAATGTAGATATAAATGATCCGTGTCTTTCTGTTTCATTGGGCCAACCCATTATTTTCAACAAAATCCCTATCCCTAATGCTGGTGTTGATTTACAAATCTGCGGAAATACGTTTTCACTTGAAGGTATCAATGATTTGACCGGCAGCATCACAAATTGGAGTGTAGTCTTGGGTAATAATGTGGATATTGATTTTCCAGAATTACTCAGCACTCAAGTCACTATCAATGGTATAGGAATTTATCAATTTTTGCTTGAAGAAAATAATCAAGGTTGCCTTGGATCTGACATCATCCAAGTAGAAATATTTGAAGTACTTACCACGCAAATCTCAAGTATTGATTGTGACCCTACAAGTGAAAACTATACAGTAACTTTTAGTATTTCGGGTGGTCAGGCGCCATATGTTGTGAATGGTGACCCAATAGCCGGAAATACTTACACTTCATTGCCTATAAATTCTGGGGCACCTTACAATTTTGATATAGGAGATGTGAACACTTGTTTTACATCTGCACAGGGTATATTTAATTGTGATTGTACTACTCAAGGTGGTACTATGGCCATTACAGAATTGATAGTCTGTGCAGAAGGCGGCAGCGTAACTGCGACATACAATAACAATGGAATATCTGATGCAGACGATATCGGTATTTATGTTTTACACACAAGTTTCAGCAATATTTTGGGTAATGTTTTGGCAACGAATCTGTCAGGAATCTTCAATTATCAGCCTACATTTAATGTAGATACTCGATATTACATTTCTTACGTCATAGGCAACGATCTTAATGGCACAGTAGATTTTAGTGATCCTTGTCTAGGTGTATCGCCGGGACAACCTGTCATATTTCGCAGTGATCCACGCGTCATCATAAATCCTGTATCAGATACTTGTGGACTTACCAATCTAGTCTCTATCAATCCTCAATCTGGAACTAATTATACATGGTCTTCTAATAATACTAACTTAAGTTTCTCTAATGCAAATGGGTTACAGTCCTTTGTAACAGCTTCTAGCTTTGGCACTTATGATGTCATTTTGATCGCCAATAATGTTGTGTGTAGTGACACTGCAACTATCAATATTTCGTTCAATCAGCCTGTAAGTTTTGGGACAGTTGCATATGATTGTCAAGATACTGAATCATTTAATGCTACCATATCCATCATAGGTACTGCCCCATTTACGTCAAGTGTACCATCTTCCTTCACTACTGCCAATCAGTTACTATTTGAAAATTTAGCTTCAGGAAGTACAACCGAAGTAATTATAACTTCATCAAATGGTTGTGAAAATAGTACTAATCTGATCTTTAATTGTGCTTGCCAAAGTACATCAGGGACTATGTCAAATGCTTTATTGAGCGTATGCGAAGGTCAAACTGTCAATGCTGTTTATAATTTTGATGGCAATCTAGGAGATGTAGATAGTTTCATTTACGTTTTGCATACTTCACCTTCTGCAATTTTGGGAACAGTCTTGGGAACATCATCCGATGGAAGATTTACAAAGACGGATTCCATGGATAATGGTACGATTTATTACATTTCTTATGTATCTGTCAATTTCGAAAATGGAAATTATGTCCTACAACTTTGTTCGTTTGTGACGGCAGGTCAGCCCGTCATATTTTACGAAAACCCAAGTCTAACTTGGGATGTCATTGTGGCGCCATGTAGTCCTAGTGCAGATTTCGTTTATAACTCTACCTTTAGCATCAGTAATTTTGTACTGACATCATCACCATTAGATGCCAATATTACTAATGTCAATCAACAAGGTATTGTCTCAGATAAAGCTGGTATTTATACTTCTAGTATAGAAGCAGATAATAATGGTTGCATAGCTACTTTTACCACCACTTTTGAACTCTTTGATAGGCCTTTGGTATCCAATATTAATACAGATTGTAACGGACTCGAATTCAATACAAGCTTTGAAATTGATGGAGGTACTGCGCCTTATTTTTTGAACGGCAACATACCAATAACATCACCGTATGAAAGTGATAATTTTACTAGTTTGGCCAATTTTTCTTTTTTTGTAGAAGACGACAGAGGATGTGTCACTCCATTAATTGTAGAGACAAAAGAATGTAATTGTACTACAGATGCAGGTTTTTTAACATCAGGAAATGTCACCCTTTGCGCAGGTGAAGATTTATTTCCGACACTTACTGAAAACTTTACTTTAGATAATGATGATGAATTGGAATATATATTGCACAATGGTACTGTTAATAATATTGGAACAATATTATTGAGAACAAAAACGCTTCCCATACCATATGATCCATCTTTTGCAGGCAATACTTTTATTCTGACCAGAATAGTTGGTGAAGGTGATCCTAATGGGGAGATTAATCTAATCGGTGAATGTACTGATTTTACCTTGGGCATTACTGTCACATGGATTTCAAAACCGAATATAGAAATATCATTAGAAGGATTCTATTGTGAAGAAAATCCAATTCTCTTGGATATTATTAATCCTATTGGTGGAATTTTGGAAGTGACTATCAATCAGACAATCACAGCTGATCTAGGTTTTGAAAATGGCAAATTAGTTCTCGAAAATGAAAATATTAAAAACGGAGATATATTAACATATACATTTACGGACAATTTTGGCTGTCTTTATGATTTAGGGTCAGATGTGATAGATATTCGAAAAAAGCCAAATGCAGGCACAAGTGATCAATCTTTTGCATCTTGTATTAATGTCTTGACTGTGATCAATCTTCAGGATTTTATGACTCAGGCTGATCAAGGAGGGCAATGGTATTTGACAGGTTTTACAAATCCTATTCCAGCTCAATTAAATATCGACGAAAGTTTTGATACAAATACTAAAGTCTATTACACGGTCAATAATGAATGTGGAGGAGATACTTCTTCAGTAGATATCATCAGGTTACCACTACCCGACTTCCAGTTGATTGCTGCTGATCCACTTTGTTTTGAACAATCCAATGGTACCATCTCGATTATTCCACAAGATACCACTCAACAAGTCAATTTCTCAATAAATGGCGCTCAAGTAAACGATTTGGTGATAGAAAATCTGCCATCAGGTCAATTCACCATAGTGGCAGTCAATGGCTTCACTTGCCGTAGTGAACAAGTGATTGATTTGATAGAGTCCGAAGCATTTGATATAGATTTAGGCCTAGACCTTGTGATCGACCAAGGAGAATCTTTATTAGTAAGCTTTAATGCTAACTTAGCGTTTATTGATATTTTTTCCACGACTTGGACTTTGCCAAATGGCGAAATAATAAATGAAAAAACACCTGACATAACATTCATAGGAGATGTTTCTGGACAACTTAGACTAGAGATTTTTGACAATAACGGATGCTCAGCTCAAGACTCCATACAAATTAAAGTCAACAAAATAGAAACAGAAATAATATTACCAAATGTCATTTTACCTAGCTCATCCGTCAATGGCTTCTTTACAATTTCTGATAACACAGCCATAAAAGAAGTGACAGAATGCGTTATTTTTGATCGTTGGGGCAATAAAGTTTATAGCATCAAAAACACGCTTCCAGAAAATGTCATTTGGGATGGTTCATTCGGTGGTAAAGATTGTCAACCAGGTGTTTACATTTATAAATTGGCACTGCAATTTACCAATGGGGAAAAACGAATATTGGCAGGAGATATTACAGTTTTAAGGTAGTGACTTGAGCAAATTTTGGCTTGCTATTCATCTGTACAGTTGCGATATTTTGCCATTCTATTAAATCTTGGTGGTAAAAGGAACCTTAGTAATCTTAGTGAAAACCCTAATGGTCTTGGTCGTAAAATATTGTCACTTTCCCTTGTTACTTAACTTCTTCTTCTTTGCCTTAATCCTTGCTTCAGTTTTATCTATAAATACCTGATAATCATCATTCAATACTATTGACTTCAGTTTTGTTAACCAGTGTTTTACTTCTTTGTACTGGGCCAATTTTTCCTTCAAAATGATTAGCTTAGACAGAATCATTGGTTTATCTATTCCCTTGACAGTCAGAGCAAAATGAATCAACTTCTCACTTTCGACATCTTCGTCAAAATCCATCAACGTCTGTATAAAATATGGATATACAAAAACTGCTTTCATATCTGCCGCCAACGCATCTTGAAAATATGATTTTGCTTTAGCATAATCCTGCATTTGCTCTGCATACACTCTGCCATAAAGACAGAGCGTTGCAGCGTTATTGTTATCGGCAGAAAGCGCATAGTCCAATGACTCAATCGCTTCTTCCAAATAATAAGGATAAGCGTCTATTGCTTTACATAAATATTTATCTATCGAACTCATTGTTTAAATTACTTTTTAAATCATTTTTAAGTCTTAACCTTTGGTATTTGAATCCCTTTTCTACAAAAACCCAAAATCCGCATTAGAAATGAAATACATGAAAATATGACTTCATATTTGTCATCGTTCTCAATTTTATGTCCTCGATGTAGCTAAGTCTAAACCTGTGGCATAAAATCTCCGAGCAATCCAACTACTTTTTCATTTTTTCATTCGAATAAAGTCCAATACGGATATTTGGTTTCATTTTTTTGAAATTGGAGCCACGAAATACCCTCACAGGATTACCGCGTTCTATCTGCATTTGGTTTTCCCATTGCGAGATTTCATTGGTTTTTGAAGCTTCTAGATGCTTCTCTCGAATTTTATCTATGAGCCGATCATACGCTAGTTTTTTGTTCTGATGCTGAGAGCGATTATCCATAGCAACTACCTGAATCCCCGTAAGTTGATGTGTAGCTCTAATGGCAGAACTCACTTTATTGACATGCTGACCTCCTGCTCCAGAACTTCGCATAGCTTGGTAAGAGATGTCATTATCTTTAACTTCCATTTCTAATGCACTTCCTACTTCAAAAATACCGATGTAACAGTTTTGTTTGTGATCCTTGCTTATTTCGCTCTCTCCTAAACACTGAATGGTACCTAGCCAAGTATTAACAAAAACAATGGTTCCTTCGCCTCCAACGGCCAAAAGCGCTGTGTCAACAGAACCATTTTCGTCTCCCGCTATTTTCCGTATTAATTGAATATCTAGTCCTAAGTTCCTTGCTCCATCTATAAAAATCTGAAGTACCCGAGCGACTACTCGGGTACATTCAGCCGGTCCACGACCTGATGTGATTTGAATTATTTTTTGCATGATTTTATCCTTTATCCATTTTTACTACTTTGGGCGTAAATGTGCCCATGATGTCCACCAATTCCGTTTGCAAAGACATCACTTTATCGATATTCTTATACGCCATCGGAGACTCATCGATGCTACCACCGATCAAGGTAACGCCAGCATCTTTCAATCTTTTTTTGATCTCATGCTGCGTAAACTGACTCTTACACTGCGCACGAGAAAACAACCTTCCAGCTCCATGTGATGCCGAATTGATACTACGCTCATTACCTTTGCCTACTACGATATAGCCGGGTGCCGTCATCGATCCGGGAATAATCCCTGCAACGCCACGTGCCGCAGGTGTAGCACCTTTGCGGTGAACGATACATTCCTTCCCATCTACCATTTCTCGCCAAGCAAGATTATGACTATTTGAAATATTAAGCAGTACTCGTTTGCCCAAGGCTTTGCTGAGACGACGATGAATGTCTTCATGGCAAGCAGCTGCATAATCGCCTGCCAAATTCATCGCCAACCAATATTCCATACCATCATGGGTGTTCAGGTCCAGCCAAGCCAAGTGTTGTACTTGACGAGGCAAAGGACACTGTTTCATAGCGAGGGTCGTATAGTGTTTGGCAATATTAGCTCCCAAACCACGTGAACCGCTGTGCGACAAGACGGCGAAATAGCTTCCGGGTTTGAGCTTCCATTCGGGTAAGGTATGATCGATATCTACGATGCCAAACTCTACAAAATGATTGCCGCCACCAGAGGTACCGAGTTGTTTGTAAGCTTTGTCGAGCATACCTTTGAGCAGTGGAATTTCGCAAAACTCCTTTCTATCCAATACTGCATGATCAGCTTTGATCTTGTGCGTCTCCGCCATCCCAAATTTGGTGTGATCTAGAAGTATGTTTTTCAACTCATCTTCACGACCATTGACATAAGTGCCTGGCAAGTCAAAAATAGACAAACTCATCCGACAACCTATATCGACGCCTACACCATAAGGAATGACAGCATTGTCCGTAGCCAATACCCCACCTATCGGAAGACCGTAACCTGCGTGACCATCAGGCATGAGTGCGCCCTTGACAGAAACAGGTAGTTTCAGCGATTCGTAAAGCTGATACTTGGCGGTATCTTCTATTTCGTTTTCACCAAAGATCTCGAATGGTACGCGTTCTGATTTTAATTGATGCATCTTGAGCACCACTGGTTTGACTAAGCTCTCGGCAATTTTACCCCAAGTTGGGTCGCCCATATAAGTATCAGGCTTGAGCAAAACTTCTTTGGCTTGAGCGAGGACACTTTCTTTTTTCTCTCGTTTTTTATATCTATTGATGTATCCGAGCGCAATATTTATAGAATTATTTTGTGGAAAACCCAATTTAATTAAGTCTTTCCCTGAGATTTTATTTCCCATGATTATTTTTGTTTTTATTACTTTAAATTTACTCATTCTAAATCCTTCTCTTAAGAAAGAAGAACTTTTGAATCCCTTCATAAATAAGCAAACCATAAATTTATAAGCCTGTGTATTCAATGGCTTTTTATGGTACTTAATTTGTTGTGCAAAAAGTAATTCAAAGTAGGAAAGGCAAACCTCCGTCAAGACGATACGAGTTCGTTCGTTTAGTAAAAATAAAATGCCAAATCCAATATTGAATTACAAATTTAATTAAACTATATACCATTGAAAGGCAACGATATAAGCATAATTATAAGTCAAAATGTACGTACGGGAAATTTAAATCATCCTAAATCCTTCTCTTAAAAAAGATCGTAAAAGAAGGACTTGAAAATAATAAAAAAGCCCGTTGAAATGTATTTCTTCGGGCTTCATATATCTATGGGAAATGATATTCTTAAGAGAAATATAAGCCACGAAGAATGCTGTCAGCAGGTGCTGCACTGTTCTGATTTGATGTGAAATAAGACATAAACTTCGTGTTATAATGGTTTATAATAAATAACGATACAAATGTATATCGGCATCTTGGTACAAAAAAATTATTTTACTTTAATATGTTTTTATTAAGAGAAATTGGGAAGAAATTAACAGAAAAAGCGCGGATAGGTATTATGAGATGTCGCTGTAGTAACACTTTTCTAGATTAATTTGGGAAATGCTAACTTTTTATAAATAAAAGCCGTTTATGTTGGTAGCATTATATCGATACCATATGAAAACTTATTTTATCTTATTCTTTTTTTGCCTTGAGCTTCAATCACAAGATTTAATTCCATATTTTAAAAATGGTCAATATGGTTACTCAGATGTCAAAGGCAATATAATTATTGAACCTATTTACGCAGAAGCCATGTTTTTTGATGAATATGGTATTGCAAAAGTAGTAAAAGATAGCCAAATAATTTTAATAGGTCGTAATGGAAAAATATTGTCAAAAAACTCCAAAGCTGAAAGGATTTACATGTATGATGTATTGAACAACTTTTCATCTAATGTATTATCGAGGGATACTTTAAAAAATCTTAGAATAATAAGATTTGGTGACATGAGTTACAAATTTGTAAATTTAAAAACATATGATACTACCGAGATTTATAGATATAAAGGAAAATCTCTTTCAAGTGTTTTTGTTCCAGATCATCACTTTTACCATGGTTTTTTTATTGGACATAGACTGAAAGGCGGATTTCAGGTAATCGACCGCAATGGTCACATTGTTTTAGCATCTGAAGAGCCAATTTTTATCCATAATCCGAATTATATAAGTTATTATGAAAATAAAAATCTTAAAATCCTAGATATAAGAAGAAATACAAAAATTACTTTGGGTAAGATGACTATATACAAAT
>JBBRJL010000056.1:0-9699 GCA_038219375.1 Chitinophagales bacterium
AAGGGAACTTTGTCCGTCTTGTCAAGGTACCGGCAAAGTCAACCCAACAATCCTTGTCATTGATAATATACAAAGAGATATCGATTACATCATCAACTCTAGGCCACAAACCAAACTAAAACTTCAACTCAACCAATTCGTATATGCGTACCTGAAAAATGGGCTGCCAAGTATACAAATGAAGTGGTGGATGAAGTACAAAAAGTGGATAAAAATGGAGAGTGATGCGAATTTCCACCTATTCGAATACAAGTTTTTTGATGAGTCTGATGATGAAATCAGATTGACATAAAATTTTTTGAATTGATAAGGTAAACTGATTAACTTTATCCTTCAGAATGATACCATTACATAAAGAAGGTTTACAAGTGTTGTCAGAACACATCCAAAAAAGCGATATCGTAGTCGTGGCACCTCTTAATTGGGGACTTGGCCATGCTACAAGATGTATTCCATTGATCCAATATTTAGTTTCACACTGCAAGGAAGTAATCATAGCATCGGATGGACTTTCCCTAAAACTACTCACAAAAGAATTTCCAACGTTAAAAACATATGTATTACCTTCTTATGAAGTGAATTATAAGTATCCAAGTATGATACTCAATATGATTCTGCAAGGTCCATCCATCTTTTTTACGTACCTGAAAGAACTTAAAGTAGCAAAAAAAATAGCATCAGAAACACTAGCTACAGTCATTGTGTCCGATAACAGATTTGGTTTTCGAGCATTTGGTACAAAAAATTTCTATATTACACATCAGGTAAATATACTCCATCCTACACGTTTGATTACATGGATATCAAGTTCTGTACACAGGTATTTTATTGATAAATTTGACCAATGTTGGATTCCAGATTTTGCAGGAGAGAGATCACTCTCAGGAAAATTATCAGAGTCGTCCGCCATAAAAAATGTAGCCCACCTAGGACCATTGACCAGAATAGAAAATAAAAAATCTTATTTAAAATGGGAAATCTGTATATTGCTTTCAGGACCCGAACCACAGAGGACAGTATTAGAAAATACCCTTATTGATATCCTACCATCTTGGAATACCCGAAAGATACTAATGATAAGAGGTACTGAGAATACAAATCCAAAAGTAAAGCAAATTCCTGACAATTGTACCATCATTGATTTGGCAGATTCCTCAGAAATATCTGATGCGCTCCATAGTAGCCGATTACTTATCGCTAGGTCCGGATATACTACCGTGATGGATATTGCACATTTGGATTTAAAGGCGATCTTTATACCCACTCCAGGACAAACAGAACAAGAATATCTCGCCAAAGCATTGACTAATAACCCAAAATATAGTTGGGTAAAACAAATTGATGTATCCAGTATTGGAAAGGTTTTAAAATAGGTGATGTATTAATAATTTCTTCAGTTTATAAAAAAGAAAACTTTACATAAATCATGCTTGAGTTTAAGAATTAAATTCCAAATATCAATCATATTTTTAAAACCTTAAAACCTGATACATATATTGAATACCGTTACAATCCACAACTTTCTGTTTAAAAGTACATCTTTTAGAATGTCTATAAAAATTACAATTGGAATATAAATTTATAAGCCTTACCTTTGCGCCATGATAGATGTTGTAAAAATGGATATTAGGAAGCTATCTCTAGATGAAATCAGAGAAGTGATCAATGCTAAAGGCGAACCTGCTTTTCGTGCCAAACAAATATATGAATGGCTGTGGCAAAAGGCCGCTTTTTCATTTGAAGAGATGACCAATTTATCCAAACCATTAAGGCAATACTTGGATGAAAATTTCCAAATTCTGCCTATAAAAACGAACAAAGTCCAAAAGAGCCATGACGGTACGATAAAAAGCCGTTTTGTACTGCACGATGGACACATGATAGAGTCGGTACTAATCCCTGTTCCAGATGATGATCGATACACAGTCTGCGTGTCTACTCAGGTAGGATGTAGCCTTACATGTAAGTTTTGTGCTACGGGGCAGATGAAAAGGGTGCGAAACCTTGATCCTTCAGAAATATATGATCAATATGTACTGGTCAATAAACAATGTATGGAAACCTTCGGTCACCCACTGACCAATGTAGTATATATGGGTATGGGCGAACCGTTACTTGCTTACTCCAGTACCATGAAAAGTGTAGAATATCTATGCGAACCACATGGTCTTAACATTTCACCAAAAAGGATTACTGTCAGCACAGCAGGTATCGCCAAGATGATCAAAAAAATGGCGGATGAAGAAGTGAAATTTAACCTCGCTCTTTCTCTTCATGCTGCCGACGACGTCAAAAGAGATGAAATCATGCCCATCAATGAGCAAAATAATCTAGAAGTGCTAATGGAGTCTTTGGCCTATTTTTACCAAAAAACGGGCAATAAGATAAGTTATGAATATATAGCTTTCCAAAACTTTAACGATAGTATCGAAGACGCAATAAACCTTACGAAGCTTTGCAAAATATTTCCAGTAAAGGTCAATATTATCGAATACAACCCAATAGATGGGTCTCCGTTTGTAAAATCTGATGAAGACAGGCTAAATCTTTTTGCAAAATATCTCCGAAGTCAAGACATCATCGTAACTGTAAGGAGAAGTCGTGGCAAAGATATAGATGCTGCATGTGGTCAATTGGCCAATAAAGATTAAAATTTTTTCTTGGTTATGACAAAAAAAGATATCCCTTTCCTACCTGTATTTTTTGAGCGATACATCAATCAAGTACCAGATATGGAGATTGGGTCAGCCTTGGATCACTTTGGCAGTGAAATGTTGGCGTCGGAAAAAGCTAAACTCTTGCAGATAGATGATCAGATTTATGCGCCAGGAAAATGGACTATTGCTGATATTTTACAACACATCATCGATACAGAAAGGATATTTGCGTATCGTGCCCTAAGAATTGCGAGAAAAGATCAGACACCATTGCCAGGATTTGATGAAAATGAATATGCGCTTCAAGCACACGCTACAGACCGAACTATTGATGAGTTATTATATGAATTTAGCGTCGTAAGGCGCAGTACTTGCCAATTATTTGATAGTTTCAGGCCTGAAGATTTGCTAAGACAAGGTATTGGTTCGGGCAATCCTATTTCGGTCATTGGACTTGGATATACGATCATCGGCCACGGCATTCACCATATGGAAGTGATCAAAAAAAGGTATTACCCGTTGATACCAAAATATTAATTTTTTTTTAAAAACAATTTTATATCATATGCCTGTTCATTGGTACGAAGGTAGAGTTATTGACATCAAAGAAATGAGTCCTACTACTAGACAGTTTTTTGTGTCCGTAGGAGAGGATACATTTGATTTTTTGCCAGGCCAATTTGTCACTATGGATCTTCCTGTAGGTGACAAGCGTCAACAAAGGTGGAGAAGTTACTCCATAGCGAGTCACCCTGATGGTGGCAATATCTTGGAGTTTTGTATTGTAAAAGCAGATGATGGAATAGGTACAAAATATCTTTTTGAAGAAGTAAAAACAGGGGACACTCTAAAATTCAAAGGTCCTGATGGTACATTTATTTTACCCAAAAATCTAGAAAATGAGATCGTAATGATCTGTACGGGTACTGGAATTGCCCCATTCCGAAGTATGCTGAGATACATAAGAGATCAACAACTTGCCTTTAACAAAATTCATTTGATATTCGGGACCAGAAACAGTTCTGGTATTCTTTACAAAGAAGAAATGGAAACTATGCTACGTGATTATCCAAATTTCAAATATGATGTAGCCCTAAGCCGTGAATCGTCAGATGGACATTACCATGGTTACGTACATGATATTTACATGAAAAATTATCTTGATATAATACCAAACAGACATTTCTACCTTTGTGGGTGGTCACAAATGATAGATGAGGCAGTAGGAAATATCATTTTGAAAATGGGTTATGACAAATCTCAAGTTCATTACGAACTGTATGGATAGAAGTATGTTGCAGAGATGTATGTTATAAACATCGACCAAAGATAGTCAGCATATATCTAAACCTGCGAAAGTTGTATTCAACAAATGCGAAAACTAACTGTTAATCTCTTACTATTGTAAATGTATTTAGACAATTAGGTAATAGATTTTAATAAAATGGCAGATTTGTTGGTTTTTACGGATAAAGGCATCTATTGTCCTCAAGCTGATGTGTATATTGATCCGTGGAAACCAGTGAATAAAGCATTGATCACACACGCACACTCAGATCATGCTAGGTCAGGACACAAAGAGTATCTCGCCACATTAGATTCTGTGCCAGTTCTCAAACACAGGCTCGGCTCATTTATCAAGATACAAGGCTTGGCATATGGAGAGAATATAACGATCAATCAAGTTCAAATATCTTTTCATCCTGCGGGTCATATCATTGGGTCAGCTCAGATTAGGCTAGCATACAAAGGGGAAATTTGGGTAGCAAGCGGTGATTATAAAGTAGAAAATGACGGTTTATCGGGACAATTCCAACCCGTAAAATGCCATAGTTTAATTACAGAATCTACTTTCGGGCTACCTTCTTTTAAATGGAAACCACAAGAGCAGGTCTATCAGGAGATTAATGATTGGTGGCAAATAAACAAAGACTTGGGCAGGACTTCTATCATTTCTGCCTATTCTCTCGGTAAAGCTCAGCGCATTCTCAATAACTTGAATACTGACATTGGTCCGATCTATGCACACGCTGCTATTGAAAATACGAATGAAGTATTGCGCAATCAAGGATTTAATATTCAGGCTTCAGCTAAGATTGAAAATAGTGGAAAATCTGACAAATACAAAGGGGCGATGATCGTTGCCCCGCCTTCAGCCATCGGCTCGGCGTGGACAAAAAAGTTTGGGGACTACGAAGAAGCGATCGTATCCGGATGGATGAATGTACGAGGTATAAAACGACGTAGGAACGCTGAGCGAGGTTTTGTTCTTTCAGATCATGCTGATTGGCCAGGGCTTAATAGTGCAATCAAGGAGACTGGTGCGCAGCAAATATTTGTAACGCATGGATATACAGAAATTTTTGCACAATGGCTTTGTGAACAAGGTTATGATGCCAAAGCTGTAAAAACCGCATTCACCGGGGATGAAGAAGTCGATCTAAATACTGAAACAGTATGAAAATATTTACTAACCTAATCAGCGAACTCAGTCAGACCAACAGTAATCTAAAAAAGACAAACTTACTATCAAATTACTTTTTGCAAGAAACAAACGAACTCAATAAATTATGGGTCATCGCATTATTAATAGGTAAAAAACCTCCAAGGACAGTAAATACTACCTTGCTCCGTCAATGGTGCGCCGAAGAAGCTGATATTCCATTGTGGCTTTTTGAACAAAATTATCATATTGTTGGTGACCTAGCTGAAACAATAGCTTTGATTCTACCGATTTCTGTATCTAATTACGACTTAAGTCTACATGAATGTATAGCGCTTATTCAAAGTTTGAAGAATAAAACAGAACCAGAGAAAAAGGAATTTGTATTGGATATCTGGCGAAATCTAGATGATGGCCAAATATGGATATTCAATAAACTAATCACCGGTGGATTCAGAATTGGTGTCTCAAAAAACATTGTCATTCAATCCTTAGCACAAGCAATGAATGTAGAAAAAAATGCCATAGCCCACCACTTGATGGGAGATTGGTCACCCCATAAAACTACTTGGAGTACACTTTTTAATTTCGATCAAGGAAGTGCTGATATATCGAAACCATATCCATTTTATTTGGCGCATGCTATTTCTGAAAATGACTTACAATCTTTGGTTGCTGAAGAATGGACTGCCGAATGGAAATGGGATGGCATCAGGGGACAGCTAATCAGACGAAATGGAGAAATATTTTTATGGTCGCGTGGCGAAGAATTAATTACAGATAAGTTTCCAGAATTTGAACAAGTAGATTTAGATGGGCATGATTTTGTCATCGATGGTGAAATAATAGGTTGGAAAGACGACAAACCCTTAGATTTCCAATCATTACAGACAAGAATAGGTCGAAAAAATATTACCAAAAAAATACAAAATGATACACCTGTAAAAATCATAGCCTACGATTTACTAGAATTGGATAATAATGATATCAGAAAGCTCCCATTTGAAGAAAGGAGAAGTTTGCTGGAAAAGATAGTTACAGTTAATAACCATTCAATGATAATATTATCACCACAATTAGATTTTAAAGATAGCCAAACCTTATTTGAATGGCGTGCGAAATCAAGAGAAGTTGGCGCAGAAGGGTTGATGTTGAAAAAAAAGAATGGTGCTTACCACACAGGACGCAAATCTGGAGAAATGTGGAAATGGAAGGTCAATCCATATACGATCGATGCAGTATTGATCTATGCGCAAAGAGGACACGGAAGGCGAGCTAGTTTATTTTCAGATTTTACTTTTGCACTTTGGGAAGGAGACAAATTAATGCCATTTGCCAAAGCGTATTCAGGATTGACGGACGAAGAAATGAAAGAAATCACAAATTTTGTTAAAAATAATACTATTCAAACATTTGGTCCCGTGAGTAGTGTGAAGATCGAATTAGTCTTCGAGCTGGCTTTTGAGGGGGTAGCATTATCGAGCAGACACAAGGCCGGAGTTGCTGTAAGATTCCCACGGATATTGAGGTGGAGAAAAGATAAAAATGTCGAAGAAGCCAACCAATTGGACGATTTGAAAAGATTATTGAAATAATACATTAAAATAATATGTAATATATAAAACATTGTCGTATCTTTGTCCTCCGATTAGTGTAAAAGTACATTAATTGAAAGAATTGATTTATTCAAGGTCCTTTCCCAAAAGCGAAGCCGATTTCCCGAATAAACGATTTTTAATATGCAAAAGCCGATTTTTATCTTGTACATGGTCATCGTGGCTAGTATAGGAACCGCTCTATATGCTACCCAAAAAGCATTGGGCACTTTATTTGATGCTGAAAAAAAGCAAATCGATGCTGAAAACAATCGAATTGCCATTAACTGCCCACTAGACATTATTGCCTATGTGGATGAAACTTGTGAAATTGAAATATTAGTAGATTTACCTGTTTCAACGTGTACCATAACATCCATAACATATGCTGTGGCTGGAGGTCCTGTGATAGTCGTTCCTCTAGGTGCTATAGGTCCTATCAGTATTGGATCGTTTCCTCCAGATACATTTAATGTTGTTTGGACTGTTACGGATAATTGTATACCTCCCACAGACACAATATGTAATCAAACTATATTTATACAAGATACTATATCTCCTATCATTATTTGCCCAGATGATGTCTCTGTTGGAAACAACACAGATGGTAGACGCAGCACCCTGATATCTGTAGCACAGCCTGATGCTTCTGACAATTGTGGTATTCTATCCGTTATCAATGACTTCAACAATACGGATGATGCTAGTGATGTCTATCCATTAGGTACGACTATGATAATTTGGACCGTAACGGATATTTATGGAAATACCGCATCTTGTAGTATGGATCTAGTCGTATTTGATAACACAGCACCTGTTTTGACTTGTCCTGATACACTTCGATCATCGTGTATGCCTAATGATACATACGAATATTATGCAGATTACGTGGCGGCTGGTGGTTCGGCTATGGATGAAACAGCCGTAGATACATTAACTTTTGCTTGGGTACATGATATTGATACTACTTTTTCCTGTCCAGATACTATCATACGAAAATATACCATTGGAGATACAAACGGTAATTTTGATACATGTAGCCAAATCTTAATTGTATATGACACTATTGCGCCTACTGCAATTTGTAAAGACGTGACCGTAAATCTCGATGAAACTGGTCAAGTGACTATCACTGCGGATTCATTAGATAATGGTAGTTCCTATAATTGTAATGGAGATTTGGTATTTACATCAAATTTTAACTTGTTTTTTGGTTGCAACGATATTATTTCAGGATCAACGCAGGTCATTTTGACTGTAACCGATCAATGTGGCAATTCTGCTACATGTACATCTATTATTACCATCCTTGACCAGATATTTCCTACCATAAATTGTCCATCGAACCTCTCGATTAATACCGACATAAATCAATGTGGTGCTTTAGTGAATTATATGACACCAATAGGAGTTGATAATTGTTCAGGTGTTTCAACAGCACAAACTTCCGGATTGGCAAGTGGCAGTATTTATCCTATAGGAACCACTACCAATACATTTTTAGTAACAGATAATAATGGCCTTAATGCCACTTGTAGTTTTACAGTAACTGTGGAGGACAATCAGGTACCTACTATCACATGTCCGGGCAATATCACCGTAGCCCTAAACAATTCTTGTCGACTTGTTGTACCAAATTTAATTGCATCCATTGTTGTTAGTGACAATTGCCCATCGACTACTGTAACGCAATCTCCTACATCAAGTACCATTATTCCATCATCCCATAATCAAACCCATGTCGTGACATTTACCGTGACAGATGCCGTTGGTTTGACAGCAACATGCAGTACTATCATCACGTCTATAGATAATGTAGGACCAGATATCGTATGTGAAGGATTTAGGATCTTGTCTATAAGCGACTTGCCCGAAGTACCTGCCTCATCTTTCGTAATATCTGCCGTAGACAACTGTAGTGGACCCCTCACATATTCTATCAGAAGAATGGGTAGTATTTGTGGGTCCAACTCTCCAGACGACTTCGGTAATTATGTCAATTTCTGTTGTGATGATGTCAATGATACCATAATGGTAGTTGTAAGAGTGACTGATAGCCGAGGTAACTTTACAGAATGTATGAATCGAGTATTAGTACAGGATAAACTGACTCCTACTATCACCCTTGGGAGTCTTCCTGATGTCAGTGTAAGTTGTGCGTATTTATTAAATTTGAATAACCTTAATGCCTTTGGTACCTTTGTTCAGCAAGGGTCACCTAGAAAAAACATTATAATCAATGATCCCGGAAATCCCTTTTATCCAACAGGTATCGCTGGTCAAGATGGAATTTTTATAGACAATTGTTCTGTATCTACAGTAACCGTGACGCATAGATCTCTATTGACCATGTGCAATACTGGTGAAATCAAACGTGATTTTGTTATTACCGATATTGGTGGGAATACTGCGACATACACACAGACTATTCATGTGATTGATGTTGACAAATTTGATGTAAATGATATATCATGGCCTGCCGCTACGGTCAATTATAACAATTGTAATGATAATGATCCTGATGTTAGTATCACAGGACAACCAATATTGACCACAGACAATTGCAATCAAGTAGGTGCAACCCACGTAGATCAAGTATTCAGCAACCCAAACAATTGTGGGTTTATCAAAAGGACTTGGACTGTGATCGACTGGTGTCAATACCGAACTAATAATCCTGGAGGACCTGGCAAATGGACATTTGTACAAAGTATTTTGATAACAAATACGGTAGCACCGACCATCGATGCCAAAGTATGTCGAGATACCATCATATGTACAGGTAATGGATGCGATGCCACAGTGACTTTTAATGCAACTGGATCAGACGATTGTTTGCCAGTAAGTATCACGTGGTCTTACAAAATTGACTTAGATAACAATGGTAGTGTAGATGTATCTGGTTCTGGGTCTTCCATAACAAGAAAATATAATATTGGTCTACATAAAATAACATGGGAAGCCAAAGACAAATGTGGCAATATCAGTACTTGCTCATCACTTT
>JBBRJL010000057.1:0-9541 GCA_038219375.1 Chitinophagales bacterium
CGTAATTTAATATCTGCAACTGAAATATAAACGCCCGAATACTAAATTTAGTTTCTAAATATATGAATTATTTTTATACATTTTTTAAATATATGATAAGCAACGATCAACAAATTAAATATTGTATTAATATTTAGAATAAAAAAATAAAATATTTTATCCTTTCTTACTATAGTTTGGCGATTCTTTAGTAATTGTGATGTTGTGTGGATGACTTTCAAGGATACCCGAACTAGATATTTTTACCATCTTTGCCTTCTGCATATCTTTTATCGTATTTGCGCCACAATATCCCATACCTGCTCTGAGTCCTCCTAGATATTGGACCATCACTTCCGATACCGAACCTTTGTATGGAACTCTACCTTCTATACCTTCAGGTACTAGTTTTTTAACATCGTCTTCTACATCCTGAAAATATCGATCTTTACTACCCAGTTCCATGGCTCCGAGGGAACCCATACCTCTATAAACCTTAAATTTTCTTCCTTCAAAAAGGATGGTCTCTCCTGGTGCTTCTTCAGTACCAGCAAATAATGAACCAGCCATTACAGTACTTGCTCCGCCGGCAAGTGCCTTGGCAATATCGCCTGTGTACCTGATACCTCCATCTCCTATGATGGGAATTCCAGTGCCTTTGAGCCCACGAGCCGCATTCATGATAGCAAATAATTGTGGTACACCTACACCCGCTACTATTCTTGTAGTACAAATACTTCCTGGTCCTACACCAACTTTTACGGCATTTACGCCAGCATCTGCTAGTGCTTTCGCACCTTCAGCGGTAGCTACATTACCACCTATGATTTGCAAACTTTTATATTGTTTTCTCACCGCTGCTATTGCATCAAGTACCCCTCTAGAATGACCGTGCGCTGTATCAAGGCAAATCACATCTACACCTACATGAACCAATGCTTCTACTCTTTCAAAAAGGTCGCTAGTGACACCTACCGCAGCGCCCACATAGAGACGTCCGTGACTATCTTTGGCAGAATTTGGGTAATTTTCGAGCTTCATGATGTCTTTATAGGTAATCAGACCTTTCAGGATATTATTGCTATCGACAACAGGCAGTTTTTCGATTTTGTATTTTTGGAGTATTTCTTTAGCTTGGGTTAGGGTAGTACCTTCGGGTGCTGTGATCAACCTTTCTTTAGTCATGATCTCAGTGATACTCCTTTCGCCAGCTGTCTCAAATCTGAGGTCTCTATTCGTAAGAATACCCACTAGCTTATTGGACTTATCTATCACAGGAATACCACCTATTTTATTAGCTTTCATCAAGAGCAATGCTTCTCTCACCACTGCATCCTCCATCAGGGTGACAGGATCCATGATCATTCCACTTTCAGATCTTTTCACAGTTCTCACTTGATTAGCCTGAGCTTCTACGGTCATGTTTTTATGGATAATACCTATACCACCTTCTCTCGCCATAGCAATAGCAAGATTATATTCTGTGACAGTATCCATTGCTGCCGATACGATCGGTGCGTTGAGCCAAAGGTCTGTGGTGAGTTGCGTGGAGATATCTACTTCTCTAGGAAGGACTTCAGAGTAAGAAGGTATGAGAAGCACATCGTCAAAAGTAAGTGCTTCTTCTATTTGAGTATTATTATTAAATGTTTCCATTTGCAAAAGTAGGAAGAAATCAATTCTTAGCAAAAGGGATTGAAATTTATTTCGAAAAAAAAATGAAAGCATCCTATCTCATTGTCTAGCCATAAGCCTTCTAATCAGCAACTTCCAATGTAATATCCAATTGGATAGCTGTAAGACATTGCGTAGGTAACATCCACATATGAGAAGATGTCACAAACTTAACATTCTGCCATTGAATAAAGATAGAGCTAACTTTGCGTAAAAAATATTTATGCCCTCGACCAAAAAAATTATCTTCATGCGGCCTCTAAAATTGTAAGCTTTCCATTCAAAATCAACTTAATTTTCTAGTGATTTTTCATATTTCCTGTAAAAATTATTGGGGAAGCCAATACCTAATTATCGACTTCCCCAATGTCCAGGCTTCTTGTCCGGACACTGTCTGAACTGTGATTTATTTGATTGGTGTGATTATTTTGATTCATTATGTGATGATTTTGAATGTATAATCTAAGGCTTTGAAATAGATACGACTTTGCATATTAATTTTGAAAGACTGTACTCATCAGTTTGCTATATTTTTACGCTTGATTTATCTTCATTAATCTCAAAGGTAATTTTAAAAATCACTTCAATCACAAAAATCAGTTGTAAATCATAGTTCAGATATACGGACATTGTCTGAACTGTGATTTATAGGATTAATTTGAATATCGTAATTCATTATGTGATGCTTTTGGATGTATATTTTTACGCTTGAGTTATCATCATCAATCTCTCAGGTTATTTTAAAAATCACTTCAATCGAAAAAATCAGTTGCAAATCATAGTTCAGACTTACTTTTTACATACTCATTCCACTTGTAGGTCTCGAAGATTTTTGAGGGTTTTCTGCTTTTTTAATACAAAGCATTTTAAGATTTTTGCTTCATTAATGAACCAACAATAAAAATTTTTCTTTTCTTGCACTTTCATTTTTAAAAGAAAGTCAAATGTTGTCCATTTATTCTGATGATTATTACATGGGTCAAGCACTTCGTGAAGCTGAAAAAGCAAGGGATGCTGGAGAAATTCCCGTAGGCGCAGTGGTCGTATGTCAAAAACAAATCATAGCCCGAGCGCATAATCAAACCCAAATCTTGAATGACGTTACTGCTCATGCGGAGATCATGGCCATTACTTCTGCTAGTTCGTACCTAGGGAACAAATACCTGAATGAATGTACGCTTTACGTCACACTCGAACCATGTATCATGTGTGCGGGAGCGCTCTGTTGGGCACAGTTGGATCGAGTAGTCTATGGCGCAAGTGACGAAAAACGAGGCTTCATGCGCTACGGTAAAGAGTTACTGCACCCCAAAACTAAGCTGGAATACGGTATCAAACATGATGAATGTGCCGCTTTGATTACCGAATTTTTTGCACAGAAAAGGTAGGCTATTCTTATCAAAAGGTTAATGTCGATGTTAAACTTTCATAATGTTGGGTACAAAAGGGAGATTAATACGTCTTTTAAATTAATTATAATTTTATAAAACCCAATAATCATGAGGACAATAATTTTTGCATTGGTTGTAGTAACATTAGCTTCGTGCGCACCTTCTCTCAAATATTATACAAAGGATATTCATGACGACAACAGGTGGTCGGATAGCGAATTGAAAAAAATACAGTTTTACCTTTCTAACGACATCATCCTTTGGAGAGATATCAGTCGAGGGGAATCTGTGATCTCAAATGGTAAAATAAAGATGGTAGATGGCAGAGAGGTGGAAGAAGTTATCATTAAAAAAAGGACAAAAGGCGCCTTCCTATTTTCTCCAACAAAAAATCACTATGCCATCGGTTTTGATGCTTCGGATGATAAGAAATATCTTGTATTCGGTCCCTCAGAAAAAGTCAGCGGTAGATATGTGCTTCTCGCAAAAGATTGGGATAGAAGATTTGGCAAAGTGAGCTATGGGGATAAAGTGTACCAAACAAGTAATGAGAGTGCCTTCGCTTATCTTATGGTAGATCTTGATAAAAGAAATAGTACCAAAGTGAGCTCCAATAGAGCTAGTGGACGTACAGTAAAATAGTCACCAAAAGCCTTGTTTTGTCTATAAATACTGAAGTGAATTGAGGTCAGACTCTATGGTTTCGAGCATGTTTTTGTCGTCTGTAAAAAAGATAAACCAACCTATGGCACTGATGAAGGCAGCAACACAAAGGCTTATCCAAATAGAGAACCCATCTGCACGAGTGATCATGATGTCTGTAAAAAATATAACCAATAGCGGGAAAAATAGAAAATAGGCGAGCTTGACAGCTGAATATCTCATTTCTTTAAGGTGGTATCCTTCCCATAGGTATTTGTCAAAGTTGTTTTTATGCTCTACAAGTTGATAAGTGGCTTGTTTGAGTTTTTGTCTCGTAAGTAAATAATATACCAAGGCAATCACTAATCCTACAAGTGTAAATACAGACCAATAGATTAGAAAATGCACGATACCTGTGAGCACAAGACCGATGATCAATCCGTTGAACATGATCATATATTCTTTTTTGTCCGTGTCTTCTTTCATCCTTCTGATCAACTCAATACGTTTTGCTTCGCCAGGAGTGATTCTCAATTCGTGATTGAATTCTTTTTCTGTGGCGTCTATAAGGTCTCTGAGTTTTTGGGTGGCATCTTCTGTTATGACTGGCTTCATTTGTATCCAACTTTACTTTATAATATATTGAAATCACAAAACTAATACATTATTACAATATGTAATATGTTTTGTATCGAAATTAATTGAAAATCTTTTTTTAACAGAAAAGCAAGAAGGATTGTATAGGTAGCAAAGATAATCCTTAATCCTTCTTAGTAATTTATCTTTATCTTTAGTGGTGTATAAAGTAAGAATAAAAAAGGGCACTCTTTTTTGCAAAAGAAATGCCCTTCAGTCTTGGTTATTAAAAGAGTAAAATTCTTGTTCAGACTGAGATTAGTCTGCAAAATATTTTATCATTGAGTTAATGTCTTTGTCGAGTTTCAACTCGGGTGCTATCTCGAATATTAGCGTATGCTGATCATAATCTTCCACCAATGCTTCTTCGAGAAGTTCAAGACATTCTGCCTTGTTTTTTAGGAAATATTCGGTTACCGCACGACAATAAAGCAAATCTGGACCATAAGTGTGGTCTTCTGCTTCGTCGAGTACTTGGATGGCTTCATCATGCAATCCCATTTTGATTAGAAAACAGATATATTCCTTCCAATATAAGGTATCTTCAGGTCCTGTCTGTGTCGCCATTTGGAAATTGACAGTTGCTTTATTGTAATCTTCTACGGCAAGATACGCTTTGGCAAGTCCTAGATAATACTCTTCTCTCCTGTTTTCTAGTTCGATGGCCTTGTGGTATGCATTGATAGCATTGTACCACACTTGATCACGTGAATAGCACTCACCGAGTAGGAAGTATGCTTCATCATTGAATCCATCGAGCTTGATAGCTTTGAGCAACCACTGTTTAGCGATACCTATTCTTTTTAGGTAGATGTAACAATGAGCGATATTGACCATCAATTCATTATTCGGACCAAATTTATTATTAGCTTCGATATATATCTCTAGGGCTTTTTCGTAATTCCTGATTTGTAGACAAGTGTCTGCACAATCTAGGTAACCGCTTTCAAACTCGGGATTGATGATAAACGAATACTCAAGCGCATCAATGGCTTTTTCGTATTCCCATATACAATTGTATCCGTGTCCGAGATTGTACCAAGCCTGATAGTTGTACGGATCTTTATCTATGATCGTAAGGTGCAACTTCACGCTGTCTTCGTATCTTCTGGACAATTCTGCACTGATCCATATACGTTCCATTGCCTCTTCGTTTTTACTATCAATAAGGACAGCATTGGAAAGCGTGTCGTACATGGCATTATAGTCTTTCATATGTTCGTATATGAATGACTCTGCGATGAGAATGTCGACGGAGTCACTTTTTGTGGCTCCAAGTTTCAGATCATCCAAAATATTATGTGCTGCCGTAAAATCTTTGTTTATGGCATGTGCCCTTGCTCTGATGACAGATATCTCTCTTTCGAATGGTGAAATATTTTCTGCAATATCCAATAAAGCAAGGCAATCCTTAACTTTTGTTTTACATAAAAGGAGTCTGGCTTTGATGATGTAAAACTCTGATCTGTATTTATATTGTTCAATGGCATAGTCTACGACTTCCAATGCTTTATCAAACAAATACTCGTCTTCATAATATTCTAAAAGTTGGAGGTACACCTTTTCGTCTAAGTAACCAACCTCACCTTGCTCAAATTTGAACTCAAATTCAGACACAAGATTTATTAGGGCTGAATCTCGTTTTATTTTGTTTTCCATATATATTTACTGAGTACAGGATTAAATTACGGTGTAAATATAGA
The DNA here is from genome assembly GCA_038219375.1 of Chitinophagales bacterium. Lineage (GTDB taxonomy): Bacteria > Bacteroidota > Bacteroidia > Chitinophagales > Saprospiraceae > OLB9. The sequence continues at coordinate 6,026 of JBBRJL010000057.1, forward strand.
TAAATATCAGTCGCTGGTATCTTTTTGAAAAAAGTTTTTATCCACATTTTTAAAGTTTTTTTTAGTATATTTAAATAATATATGTATTTGATTATCAGTGCATTATGTAGATATAGTCTTTTTGAATGTTAATTAATCCATTAAAGAACACTTGTTAATACATGAAGTAAAATTGTTAATTGAAGTGAAAATTTTTGTAATTTTTGTGTCAAATGGTCAATAAAAGATCAATATCTCTTAAAATAATTTTGACATTTTGTGACACTAAGCTAAATTTGACTATCGTTTTGTCTATTATGTTTTTTAGATTTCAATCCTAAAAATGACTTTACACCATCCATAAAATTAGTTTTTGACGTCTCTGCGACCAAAATTTCTAAAGATTCTGTTGATAGAAGTGTGCTGATCTTCTGTTCTGTAGGATGTATAAAAAGCCGTGTCGGTTTACCCTCGTTACTTCTTATTAAGGTGTCAAGAAGTAAGATGTGATTCATTTCTGTGTTTTGTTCAGATGAAAATATCTCATAGATACCACTTTTGTCGCTAATGAAAAATGCCTTAGCCGTCGTGCCCTTAGCTTTGTCTTCTACCTGCAAACTCCAACCAACGCTCCTTTGTATAGCGTTGTACATAATTCTGTATAAAGTGTTTTTTTCCGCTTCGTTTAGATTTTCTTTTTCGATGAGTATTTCAGGTTTTATATCGCTACCGAATGTAAATGTCTGTAATGTCGCTTCATTCATGATATGGTGTACTTCGGCTTGGTATTTATCTGAAATCTGTTCATACGGTGGCTGGAGATCTATAAAATTTCTATTTTGTGGTGATAGTGAAGGGTCTTGTTCGTACATCAAACTACCAAACCTATGGTTAAACCCATAATGTCCATCATGTCGATGCGCCTTCCATTTTGTATAAAAAGCATTTGCTCTTTGTGATGAAAATCCATTGACCGTATATGGCCCTAAGTAGGGAAGTAATTGTTTTTCGAATGTCGTAAGTGGACGTCTTGGCAGTGGCATCACGGATTGATAATCGCCTTCTATGATAGCATCCCATTCTTTGACCACACTTTTCAGGTACCAATGATAGCCATAGATATTGCCATTGGGCGAATAATGGATATTTCCATTCCATTTATTTTTGTCTATATCTTCAAATGGTACAAAATCAAGTGTCATCTATTGTTTGTTTATTTTTATATAAGGGAAGTTTAACATCAGAGTATTGACTTTGTTTATCAGATGGCTAACTGTATTAGCTAATAATACTTACTTACTTCTATGAAACCTAAGTGTTCTTAGTGAGTATCTTAATAGTAAACATCTTTGAAAGAATAAAGTAATCGATGTTAAAAACTGATATTGATCTGGCTATAAGTACTTATTTTTATATATTTATAGCCAAAATGAACGTTTGATTTGGCTATATGTATGTAATATTGTATATTTGTAGCCAAATTGAATGTATTATGGATGCAAAATTAATTGGTAGAAAAAGAGAATTGACTGATATTGATAAGTATCGCTCAGATCAAAAATCACATTTTATTGCAGTGTATGGCAGGCGTAGAGTGGGAAAAACTTTTTTGATTCGTCATGCCTTCGATGACCAATTTACATTTTATACCACTGGGATAGCTAAGGGGTCATTAAAAGAACAATTGGCAATTTTTACAATAGCTTTAAAGAAATATTTTGGGGATGAAACTATGACTATGCCCAAAACTTGGATTGATGCTTTTGCTATTCTTATCGATAAGTTAGCTTCTGATCCTTCAAAGAAAAAAGTAATCTTTCTAGACGAATTACCGTGGATGGACAATCGAAACTCTAGATTTATTAATGCTTTAGAATATTTTTGGAATAGTTGGGCAAGTGGCAGATCTGATATTTTACTTATTGTATGTGGGTCATCAGCTTCATGGATGATTAATAAACTCATCAAAAATAAAGGCGGTTTGCATAATAGAGTGACGGGAAGGATAAAATTGAATCCATTTACTTTAAAAGAGGCCAAACTATATCTCGAATCATTGGGTTGCCAATATGATGAATTTCAGTGCATCCAAGCGTACATGTGTTTTGGGGGTATCCCCTTTTACTTATCGCTATTTAATGGAGATTGGAGCGCATCTCAAAATATAAATCATTTATGCTTTTCAGAATATGCGCCATTTAAAAGTGAATATTACCTACTATATCAATCACTTTTTGATAATCCTGATAATCACATCTCCATAGTGGAAGCAATCGCAAGCAAAAACAAAGGCATCATGAGGGCAGAAATTGTTAAACACAGTAGCATTACGGATGGTGGTGGACTGACACGAATACTCTCTGAATTAGAAGAAAGTGGATTTATCCGAAAGTACTACAATTTCAATAAAATATCTAGAGAAGCAGTATATCAACTCACGGATTTATTTTCATTATTTCACTTAAACTTTTTGAGTAAGCCAGAAAATAATGATAAAAATACTTGGCTAAACATGCTCCATACACCAAAACAAAATACATGGTCAGGCTATGCCTTTGAGATATTATGTATCCAACATACTAATGAAATAAAACAAGCTTTAGGCATAGATGGTATATTATCCAATATATCCACATGGCAAAATAAAGATACTCAGATAGATTTACTAATTGATAGAAGCGACAATGTAGCTAATGTCATTGAAATAAAGTTTTCGAATAATGAATATACGATTACCAAAGATTATGATATAAAATTAAGGAACAAAATAAATGAGTTTAAGGAAAGTACCAAGACTAAAAAAGCAATATGGTTAGTCATGCTTACTACATACGGACTGAAAAACAGTCCGTATAATGGGCTAGTTCAAAAATCACTAACTTCAGACATTTTCTTTCTCTAACACATGTTAATGATCTTGATTTGGCTATAACGATCTCTTTTGGTGTTCTTGTAGCCACATTGAAGATTTACAATTCCTTTTGACACAAAATTAGTGGCTAAAATAAAAAAGACTGTGTGGTTTCCTTTACTACCCAATCATCTTCTTCAATTCAGCCAAACATAAACTTTCGTCAAAAAAAAGCTTTAATATCTGCTTAAAATCCCTTAATAGCTTTGGATTCGATGATGCCTTTGTTGGCCTTCAGATGTAGGTTGTACTTGTTTTTTATTAAGATGTATGGTTCTACAGTTTCTTTGTCGGCATCTACGATCCAATATTCAGAGACGCCGTGAGTGTCATAATCTGAAAATTTTATATTTCTATCTCTTTGTTCCGTAGATTTTGAAACGACCTCGACGATCAGGTCAGGAGTGGGGGATTTCCATGTACCTTTTTTAAACGTTTTACCTTTTTCAGCGATGTCATTTTCTTTATCAAAATACAGAGACTTCGACTTTGAGTTAAACGTAAAAGAAAACATTCTCACTTTTACCCATCTTAAATCCTTCCCTTAAAATGGAAGGACTTGAAATGAAGGAGGAAAAAATAAATAATATCAACATTGACTCCACTCCGAAAAGTAAATTTAACAC
>JBBRJL010000058.1:0-9486 GCA_038219375.1 Chitinophagales bacterium
CATTGATGGGAAGTAGAGTTTGGTGCAGATTTGGCTGTCCAATGGCTGCATATCTCGGCATTTTACAACGATTTACCATTAAACTCCCTTGGAATAAGGAAGCCAAGCGTATGTCAAAATTCCGCATCACTACTAATGGCAGCCAATGTATCTCCTGCGGCAATTGCTCCACCTACTGCGAGATGGGCATCGATGTCAAAGCTTATGCACAGCGACAAGAAGACATCGTGCGAGCATCATGCGTAGGATGTGGAATATGTAGCGCAGTATGTCCGAGAGGAGTGTTGAAGCTGGAGAATATATAATGACGGCTTTTAGCTATAAAAATCAATTATTTGTACTTATTCCTTATCTTTTAGGATTTGAAAACATGTAAAATCTTGATCTGTCAGCAATCACCTTTAAAAATAGGAGTAAAATTGGGGAGCCAGAAGTCAGCAAGGATATAGAAAGTTTCGATGATTACTTACTAGCTGCTATATCTAAAGGAATAGGTTCTTATATTTTAAGTATTGAAGATCCAAATCTTTTATTTTGTGAAGAAGAGCTTAAAAAAATTAAAAATAATTTTCTAATCAAAAAATTGGAATTTGCTGATTCTAAAGATTTAGAAAAGAACTTTAGGTTAATTACACAAAAGTTTCTTAACTCAAATTTTACTAAAATGAGAACGTTTTTCTATTATTTTCTAGTTAAGAATTTTCAAAAAGAAAATATATTTTTAGAGTCTGCAGAGAATAAACTTACAAGTTTTGGAGAAGAATTTATCAAAAATCAAAAGGACTTAGATAGAGATATTTTTGAAATTATGGATATTAATTTCTCATCTCTTTTTTAATGGATATCAAGGAAACTATAAAACAATTTATTTCTTTAGCTAAATCCGCTCTAGGAAATTTTTAAAATATAAAAAATATAGCATTTTGACCAACTATATCAACTATACCAACGTCTTTCTTAAAATTACGTATTTTATTTTTATCGGTCTAAGTCTAAAGACAATCAAAATCATCTTATTATGAAACTCTTAATATCATTTGCCCTTTTTACTTTAAGCTTTTTATCTTGTTCCAAAGATATTGAAATATCTGTTACAAATAATCAGTATAATTTACTTGAAGGAATATGGGAATATGAGTCTCAAGTTACTGTAGACTCAGATTATGTCACTATTTACAGAAAAATTCAAATTTTGGGTGACAATAGTGCGATTGTAATAGAAGGTGATGCAATTTTCAAATCTTGGGATAGTGGGTTTTGTGGTACTCCTCCTCTTTGTTTTTATCTCACAGAAGGAAAGTATGCATTAATTGATGATGTTATAAATGTAGATATGAATCATTATTTTTTCAAGAATACAAAACTTCAAATAATTGCCAATAATGGGGAACGATTAACACTAAAAAGATTATTATAGTATCCCTATAAGAAGCATCTTGAGTATCATTTTGAAATTATAATATTGAGTCCACTCCGAAAAGTAATTACAAGATCACATTTAAATAACTTAAATATTTACTAACTTGATAATCAACTATTCTCCTTCATTGTTTAAGGGTAAAAAACAGCTGATTATCAAATAATTGGTGTTTTCGGAGTGGACACAGCTTATAGAATAATTATTTTTTATTTCTTAATCCTTTGGCTGTTCTATCTTCGTAGGCAGGCGGTGGTGTCATTTTTGCAGGTTGAGTTTCTATAAGCTGCATCACTTCCTGTACAACACGCTCTATTTGCGGGTCTCGCCCTTGCATCAGTATATTCGGATCATCCCATACTCTGATATCGGGACTTACGCCTTCACCTTCCCAAAACCAATGGCCGGCATTATCATAAAGTCTGCCATCTGGAACAGTGATACTACCTCCATCTATCAGTCTATGACCTGTAGCTGGTCCGACTAATATACCTAAAGTATTTTCGCCAACTATGGGGCCTGCTTTCAATTCTTTAAAAGCCCAAGGCAATCCATCTCCACCTGAACCTGCCCAACCATTGATCAACATGCCCATAGGTCCTGTATTGGTTTTGATCGGATGTGTGTGGCTTTTGCCGTTTCTCCAGTGCAAATTATATACAACAGGACGTTTAAGTAATTCTAAAAATCGATCAGCTAACTGTCCGCCACCATTAAACCGCTCGTCGATGATGAAACCTTTTTTGTCTAATTGACCATAATACATACGCACAAGTTCTCTCTGACCATCGTTGGCAGTATTGGACATATAAATATAGCCTAGTTTTCCACCTGATAATTTTTCAACCATCAAACGGTTTTTTTCTATCCACTCTAAATATCTAAGATTTCTTTCTTCAACATAAGTAAGACACGTAATCACTTTTTCCATTTTATTTTCTGTAGTTCCATTCTTTCTTATGATACTTAGGGCTACTGTTTTCCCATCTAAGCCTTCAAAAGCGGCGTAAGGATCTTTGTCAGGATCAAGTGCTATGCCATTGACAGCAGTAATGATGTCACCTTCCATGATATCAATTCCAGGACGATCGAAAGGTGATCTAATTTCTGTATCCCATGGGGCTGGCTTTATGATTCGACCTATTTTATACACATTACCATCTTTTTGCCAATCGATACCTAAAAATCCAGAAGATCTGGGCGTAACGTCTTCCGTGTCACCGGTACGAGCGTAAGTGTGGCCTGCTGCTAATTCACTTATCATACTTGACTGGATGTTGATGATATCCCAACGGCTACGGGCATCCTTTACCAAGGCACCATATCGACTTCGCATCGCATTCCAATCTACTTTTTGCATAGTAGGATCGTAAAAGAAATCTCTATACCTTCTCCAAGTATCTTGAAATATTTGTTCCCATTCTTGTTTGGCTACCCATTGCATGACTAGACCATCTGTAGATATAGGTTTTTCAAGTTTTTGGGACGCGTTGACCGGTACAATCCCGAATTGTCGATTACTATATACTATAATAGACTTCCCGTCAATTGAAATAGTAAAATCCGACACCTTATCCATGATCGTTTTCTCTTCCCTTTCTTTAATATCATAATACTTCAGGGACGCAGTATTTTCACTAGATCCAGTATTAGGTTGTCTCAGGTAAACCAATTTGTCATCTACAGCAACCATTTGCCCCATATTACCCGCTTTGACTGGCAATATTTCAATTCTCGCTTCAAAATTTTCAAAATCGATGCTAGTTTTTACTAAATCTTTTTTGACATCATCTTTTTTAGAGTCATCTTTTTTTGCTTCATCTTTTTTATCGGACTTTTCTGTTGAAACTATTGATATAGTATCGTTTTTAGTAGGAAGAATCGAAGCTGTTTTTCTATTGAGATTGACGACGGCTATCTCTGTCGCATTCGGATAAATCCAAGTACCATCATTCATTGCGGAGTATGCTGCTTCCATTTTTCGATTGGTCTGGAAGAACAAATAGTTTCCATCTTTGCTAAAAGCGGGTTCATCATCAGAATAGAATCCAGAAGTCGCTTGGTTGAGTTTTTTATTTTCTACATCATATATAAAGATAGCAGAATTGGCATTTTCAACGGTAATGGGAAATGAGAGCCATTTTGAATCCGGCGACCATGACATTGGAAAATCCCCACTTCTACCATGTCCAGTTTGCCATCTTGTATTCCCTATTATTTGTACGACACCTGAAACAGCATCTATGATTGATATATCGTTTTTCTCATCTATAAAGGCTAGATATTTATTATCGGGAGACCAATACAATGTATATCCAAAACCTTTTTTTCGACTAGACAGTTGTTTTGACTTTTGTTCACCTTGCGTATTTTGGATCCAAATTTCATATTCGCCAGATTGGTCACTCCACCAAGCCACATTTTTACCATCGGGAGACCAAGCAGGGCTATGATCAAATGCACCACTTGACCTTGTAAGATTCATAGTAACTCCATCCTTAGATGGCACATTAAATAATTCTCCACGAGCTTCAAAAATCACTCTTTTACCATCTGGTGAGATGGTCATATTAGAGATACTTTTACTGACATCTTTTTGTTGTGGCATCTCTGTAGAAAGATCACTAACTATGCTAATATTGACATCTCGTGATTTCATGGTGGTCAAATCCATCGTAAAAAGATCACCTCCGTATTCGTAAACTAAATCTTTATTTCCCGCCGATAGATAGGAAATATCAAAATCTTTATAATTGGTGATTTGTTTAAGTGCTTTAGTAGAAGTATCGTAAGTCCAGATATTGAGACGCATATCTTCGTTTTCATCAGATAAAAAATAGATCGTATTATCAACCCAAGCTGGTTTGCCATCAATGGCTATCCTTTGAGTAATATTTTCAACTTTTTTTGTGACTGTATCGTAAATGTAGATGTCAGAATTCCTACCACTTCTTATCCTTTTGAAGGGATAATCTTCCGTGATTTTTGTGATATAGGCCAATTTTTTACCGTCCGGAGAATAACTCGCTAATTCGCCATATGGTAGTGGAAGTTTTTCTGGGAATCCCCCATCTTTTGAGACCAAATAAAATTGATTCAAAAGTCGACGGCCACCATTATCTCCATCAGAAGTGATCAGCAATCTCTTGCCATCTGGATGCCAATCAATCATTCTATCAGAAGATGACTTGTACGTCACTCTAGTAGGAATACCTCCAGCGACTGGAATCACATATACATCAAGATTACCATTATAAGCGGCTGTGTAAGCAATCGATTTGCCATCCGGAGAAAACTTTGGCCAAGATTCTTCTCCTGGCGATCTTGTGAGTTGGAAAGCTTGTCCATCGGCTTTGTCAGATATCCATACATCTCCTCCATATACAAAGGTGATATGCGTATCAGAAACGTCCATGTAACGCATTAATTTGGCGCTGATTTGACCCTGTACAAAGGAAAGAATAAAAAAGGTAACAAATGCTAAAAACAAGTATTTCATTAAAACAGATTTAGAATTAAAAAATCTGAAATCATAATAGCAAAGGTAAAAATAATATTTTATTTGGCAGAAGGTATTAATACTTGAAGCGTACTTTTTATTTTTCTTACGATGATCTTATGGTAATTTAGGATTATTTAATTTGACAATACTAAAAGAAGACCAGCACGATGAACTTATCAGCGATGTTATATCCATATCATATACAGAAAAGTGATATCCAAAAATGCTTTAGGAAAGTTGTAATAATTGATTTCTTGGTCAGTCCCAAAACTATTGTACTTTTGTGTCCATTTAGTTTAAAAAATGAATACCTGTGGAAACACAAATAAAAAATATAGTTTTTGATTTTGGTGGTGTACTTTTGGACATCGATTACAGGCAAACTTATGATGCCTTACAAATATTGTTGGGTACCACTTTCGACCCAAATACTTTGTCTCCTGAAAGCCATAAAGCACTACACGATTTTGAAATAGGAAACATCAGTGTGGAGACTTTTTTATGGAATCTACAGCAACTCGCCGTCAAAGAAATGCCAGGTGCTAGAGCCAAAAAAAATCCATTACACCGAACGACGGTTTCGATACTATAACAACTAAGTCCGCCTCAACTTCTCAGCAGTCATAAGATAGACTCAGAGACTACTTGGCCAATTTCATTCCCATCAAAGCAAGAAAGGCAGTACACTCCCAACGAAAACGTCCTGAAGACAGCACTGTTGCAAGCCCGATTGATCTCCTTAGAAAGAGCCAAATCCGATTTGGTCAGCGCATTAACTGTTTAAAGTAATACCATTCGGGGGCGTGATAATTAGTTATATCACTTGGACACCTTTATGACTGTCATCGCCTATATGTTAAAAGTGTATGGCAAAAGTATTTATGCAGTATGAGCCATCGATACAAACAAGTAAGACTCTTAAATTTCAAACATGAAAAAAGCAAATTATGATCCATAATTGCATTAGGCTCAAAGTCCGGGGATGGACTGACTTTTTTGCATTTCTTAGGTACTTTCGAGCTTCCTAATGATGAAGTGGTTACTTTATACTGTGGTTACAATTTTTACAAGATTATGTCTTCTTCTCACTTTTAGGCCACATCTATATGAAAGTGCAAAACTTACTTTGCAACTTCAAAACTTCCTTTAACAATTATAATTATATCTGCAGCAAGTAAATATATTTCGACAACTAGTATAGTTGTCCCCTTAGCGACTATCATGATTATATTAAACCTGATTATATTTAAGCTTTTGAGCTGTAATATATTTTGTTATTCGTTTTTTAATATAAGTATGAAGCTCTAAACAACATACTATTTATTTTTACGTACCCACTTCATTAAAAACTGAAGTCCATTCATTGGGATCCTATACTATTTGATACTCTCCTGTAAACGGACTTCAAAATAATAAGCAACCAAAATTTTATTTTCTAAACTTAAGCTAATTTATTATGATAAAAACGTTTTCTACACTTCCATTTATATGACCATCACAATCTAGATGGCACTTGTTCGATAACGAAATTAAAGTTGGACAATAACCCAACATTGAGCGGATGTAATAGCAACTGACTAAATAAATAGTTTTTATCATCATTCGGATTATCAAATTTCGACTTGGCATTCATATCATAATCTCCTTGGAAATATCCGTAAGTAAAGTTATAATTTGATGTATTCAACACATTAGTTGGAAATGCAAATACATCAAAAAATAATACATTCTGATCATCTCCTGGATTGACAAATTTTATCCTTCCATTTGCATCAAAATCTCCAGCCCACATCGCCCTATACCCAAACACGATATCATCTTTTAAGGCTAATCCTGTATAATCATAGCCATTGTTGAGCGTCGATCCAAAATCAAAAACAGGTTGAATAGCCTTGGTAAAATCTACCAAATCTCTACTCGACACTTTCTGTGACATAACACCCAAATGATTCCTATGTCTCACAACAACATAACAGCTATCTACCAATAAGCCAGAAAACGCCAATGGACTCACACCATCAATATCAACCACATCACCATCTCTTTGAAGTAAACCTGATCTTGTGCCAATTACTAGATTATAGTTTGATTTAGACCTCAACTCTACAAAAACCCAATCCACGATTGCGTTTTGACCAGTAACTCCAAAGACAGCAGTGGAATTCTGAATACTCTGATACCTAGTTAACAATCCTGCACCTACATGATTAAACCTGTTTGCTAAATCTACAAAGGTAGTAGCAAAGGTGTATGGATCTTTAACTGGAATATAATTGACTCCATTAAATGGACTTTGTCTCAAATTGTCTTTCATTAATGGTCTATTGTCAGTTGCTTTCAGACCGCCATTATCCAATAATGCTCCTTCGAGATACACCCTAACACGCAACGACATATCTTTCAATACTAGAATGTGTGCTGTTGCACTTGCACATGCCACTACACTGTTCTGATCACAAATGGTGTACACAATATCTATAGGACCTGTATATTCAGGATTAGGCGTAAAGCTTATTTGCCCATTATTTTGTATATGATATGAGCCAGCCATAATCACCATTGGATTACTTAAGGTCCCTTGTGCAAGTATAGTATGAAGATCATTTTCTGGATCACTATCATTCAAAAGAACATTTCCAGTAAGGCTATATCCTTGGTAAATACTAAAGAAGTCATCCGCTGCAACGGTAGTATTATTGGCAGAAACCGCATTGACAATAATGATTTGTTTAGCTTCCATACAATTGATCGGATACACGTCAGAACAAACCGTATAGTTTAAAGTATCCATGCCAATGAAGCCTTGATTTGGCGTATAGACTATATTTCCTAATACGTTTACACTTGCTTGACCTCGGCCAGGGTTTTTTGTAATAGTAATATATTCAGGATAAAGTTGACATGCTACACCGTCGATACATTTATCATTGTCCATGGTACTTATTGTGACAACTTGACCTTCATAAGTTGTTGCGATGTCGAGATTTGGCACTATACTTTTTTTACCCGCCAATGGATCTATGACCGTAATGACCAATAATGAATTAGGACACCCATTCACATAATTAGGTAAACAAACGGAGACATTGTAATTATATATGCCTACCTTATCCCCAGTAAATACATATGAACCATCGGCATTGACTTGAAGATTTGATATACTTCCCGTAGGTTTTGATAACAGTATCATAGATTGTCCATATATCGATCCAACTGGAATGTCGTCATTCGTTTTTGCATTACCCGATACCGCAACACTTACAGTAGTCACATTAAAATCTGGATCTAGACAACTCTTTACGCTCACTACATCATCTGGTAAAGTCGAAATACATCCCGTCACATTATCCATAAAATAAAAGGATACCTTACCAGGAGCAAATCCAGTGACCATACCAGAATTATTTACCTCAGCAATCGAAGTATTAGTACTCATCCATATCCCACCAACTGAGGGAGATAATTGTGTCGTAAACCCTAGGCAAATATTTGTCGGACCACTTACAGATACAGCTATCGGACCTAATACATTTATGGGTGTTGAATATGCAGAAACACAACCTGAAAAAGACTCTTGAAAGGCAAATCTTACTTCTCCCACGGATACACCTGTCACTACTCCATCATTGCTGATAGTAGCTATCGTTGGTTGATTACTAACCCAACTTCCACCCACAGTAGGGAATAATGAGGTAGTAGATCCTAAACATATTTCAGATGGTCCTGTAAGCGCAATAGATGGTTTGCTCACTATAATGATAGGGTTGGTTTGATTTGATGTACATCCTGTACTTGTGCTTATGAATACGAATCGAGCGATACCTTGCTGACGTCCCGTTACCACACCTGATGATGTCACAGAAGCAATCGTTGGATTTATACTCACCCAATTACCACCTTGTGATGGTGTCAATGTATTTGTGCTGCCAACACATAATGTACTAAAATCAGAAGTAATCGCTGGCTTCGTATTTACCGTCACTGTTACAATTCCATCAGAGGTGCAGCCTGTGGAATTCTGTGTGAATGAAAATGTTGCGTTGCCACTGTTTAGGCCAGTGACCACTCCTGAATTATTAATTGATGCAATAGAAGGCTGATTGCTTGTCCATATTCCTCCCGTCGTAGGGCTAAGATTGGTCGTACTTCCTATGCATATTTGAGATGGCCCGATCAATGATATGGCAGGCTTTGCGTGTATAGTAAATAACTGTGATGGATTGGATAGACAACCAGTACTACCATCTTGAATAGTAAAAAACGCTGTTCCTGCTGATATTGCAGTCACGATACCTTGATTGTTGATCGTTGCTATTGATGGATTGCTACTTGTCCAAATACCCATGTTTGATACTGATAAGCTTAATGAACTTCCCACGCAAATTCCACTATTTCCAAGTTCATTGATAGTAGGTTTACCGTTAATGATAATAGGTAAAGAAGGATCTGAGGTACAACCATCATCTGTACTAAATGTAAATGTGACTCTGCCCTGCGCTATTGCAGTGACGATACCAGCATTTGTGATCGTTGCGATACTTGGATCACTACTGATCCAGTTGCCACC
>JBBRJL010000059.1:0-9436 GCA_038219375.1 Chitinophagales bacterium
TGAATATTTTACATTTACGATTCCTGAAGAGAGTGATGAAACTTGCACGTCATCATATGCGCCCGTCATGGTCAGACTGCCTACTTCACCTAGCTTATAATGATCGTATTTACTAGAACTAGTCATGGACTTCACGTCATCGAGATACACTTTGGAATATTTTGAAGTAATCTTGACAGAATTTGAATGGATACCCCTGTAATCAGAATAAGCGATATCTCCGACTATGTTGTCTACCGAACCCATAGTGGCATTACTATATGACAATTCCAACATTAAGCCATTTTCTATATTCCTACCTTCGAGATTTCCATATTTAAGTGTAATGGATGTCTTCCCTTTGTAATCAGGAAGATAAATGTTTCCATACTTGTTTTCTAGGTTTATCTTGAGATTTTCTGGCAGCTGTATCGTATAATTGATCTCAATATTGACATTGTTGTTACCATTCCACAGTGATGACCACCACGACGAATTGGATGAAGCGATTTCAGTTGATGCACTAATATTGTTGCCTGCCTGTTTGAGTATTATTGATATTTCATCTAGTTTCTCTTGAGCTGTACTTTTTGAATTAGCTTTGACTGTAACCAAAGCATCCACATGGACAAAAGACCTATCCCATGTCTTGAGTGTTATTTTGCCATAGACATTATTTACGTCGAGTGTAGTAGCTACATTGGATGCAAATTCCTTAGTAATACGTTTATTTATTTCTACTTTTTCTGTAGGAGTAGCTGCGATAAGACCTACCCAACTGATCGTAAAGACAAACAATAGTATGCGCTTAAATGGATATTTTTTCGGTGTCATAACTTACTTTATTCTGTTTTGATAAAATGTTTTCTAAAATTTCTATTTTCGTTTTTTGATTTTTAATCATGGCATTGATCATGACTTCCGTATTGGTATAGTTGGATTGTATCATTTCTTGACGCAATTGATTATATATCTCATCGAGCTGCTTTAGGTCTGCATCCACTGAAGATATGGTATTACTATCTTTCAGTTCGCCCAACTTAAGACTTACCTGCTGCTGATAATATTGTTCTGTCTCTTGGTACTTTTGTAATGCAGGTGAACTTGCATAATCAATATCAGTGTGATTGTTACGACTGATTGCAATACCCAATACTATACCAACCACCAAAACTGCCACAAATACTGCTGCAATCTTGGTAGACCAAAGTAAAATGAGTTTTGATTGGTCTTTTTTGTCCAATTGATTCTCCAGTCGATACCAAATATTTTTATCTGGCACATAATGGTCAAATCCTTCTCTATTTTCTGAAATAAATGATTCTAACTTATCCTTCATTATTATTCCTTATACAATTATTAATTATAAATACGCTCCAATCCACCATTTGACTTTAATATCTCATACAACTTTGACTTTGCACGGCTATACTGAGATTTTGATGTAGATTCTGTGATTTCAAGGATTTCTGATATTTCGCTGTGATCATATCCTTCTACCGCATACAAACTGAATACCACTCTATATCCTTCTGGTAATGAGTCTATAGCTTTACGAATGGAAGTCACATTATATTCAATATCTTCTTCACCTTGGTCGTCCACAAAATCCGTCTTATGATCCAATTCTTGAATGATTGGTTTTTGTTTTCTAAGGTGATTGATGCAATTATTGATAACGATCCGTTTTATCCATGCGCCGGGTGTCGACTCATGTTTAAACATTTTCAATTTCGTAAATACATCCATAAACGATGTTTGGAGAATGTCCTCAGCCTCGGCTTCATCGATGATCATCCTACGACAGATGTTATACATTGCACCGCTATACTTCCTGTAAAGAGAAAACTGAGCATCTCTTTTACCTAAAATACAATCGTTGATAAGTCTTGCTTCGATCTCCCGGGTCTCCAATGGTTACATGAATGTTTGATATAAAGACACGATGTAGTTTCTTATAGTTGCATGGGTGATAAATAAAAGTGACAATTAACATTATCCAAGTTAATAGTGGGTCAAAAGTTTAATGCAACTCCTAGCAATATTCACTTTCAAGTAATTTGCTTATAAAAAAACCGTAACTTTACATTAAATAACAAAATCTATGGTGATTGCCAATCCGATATATGATGTCGTGTTTAAACGACTGATGGAAAACGAAAGAGTTGCAATTTTTTTTGTAAGTACGTTATTGGAAGAAAATATAGAAAAAATAGAAGTCAAACCACAAGAATTTACCTATATAAAATACATCGATCAGGACGATGTTTTGGTCCAAAAATATATAAAAGAGAAAATACGTGAACGATTGTCTATTAATGTTCTCAGATTGGATTTTATTGCTACTATAAAAACAAAAACAGGCGAATATAAGAAGGTACTCATTGATATTCAAAAGGCCAAAAACCAAGTAGATCTTATGCGTTTTCGAAATTATCTAGCTGAGGAGTACAAAAAATCTGACGAAATAGGTGGAGAAAAGTCTATTTTACCGTTTACAACAATATACATCTTAGGTTTTAAAATACCTGAGATAGATTCCCCTTGCATCAAAGTTGAGAGACAATATAAGGACTTGATAAATAAAACGATTATTGAGACGAAAAGTGATTTTGTAGAAAAATTGACACACGATAGCTATATTGTCCAAGTGAATAGAATAACTAACCGATTTCAAACAAAGTTAGACAAGCTTTTGAGTATTTTTGAACAATCAAATTTTTTGGATGAAAATCAGATAATTAAGGAGTTTACCCACAAAATAGACAACGAAGACCTTCAATTGACAACAGATATTTTACATCATGCAGGCACCGACCCACAAGAGCGCAAACAAATAGAAATCGAACAAGAAGCATGGAGAAGTATCAATGCATTATTCGAAGACAAAGAGCGCAAGTACCAAAAGGCATTAGATAAAATTGAAGAAAAAGAAAAGGTTATTGGCCTAATGGCTAAGGAACTTGAAGACCTAAAACGAAAGCTTAGTGGCCAATCATAATCTTATAATTCAACTATTAAAATATTGAGTCACTCAGAAGACACTAATTGTTTGATAATCAGCTGTTTTTTACCGTTTATCCAACCCTGCCGTCGACCCCCGTCTCCTAAATATAATATATTGATTATCAATACAGTAAAATATTCATCTTTTAACCTTAGTGTTAAATTTACTTTTCGGAGTAGACTCAATATTACTAGTTCCGAAATTATTACCACACCGAATTAGGATAGGCGCGTTGCATATATTGCATATCTGCCAATATATATCCTAAGTGTTCGCTATGCAATCCTATTTTACCACCTTTTTGAAAAGCTTTATTTTCTGGCAATGTAAGTGTCGCCGTATGAATGGTATCTTCAAATTTCTGATAGGCTGCTTTTCTGATGAATGCAAGATCTGGCGAAATGCCTATTGCTTGACTCATTAGCTCAAAATCCGCTGGAACAAACATCTCTTCAAAGTACGGCATCGCATCATCAAGAGATTCCTGCATTTTTTTATGACTTTCATCCGTTCCGTCGCCGAGTCTGATGACCCATTCGCTTGAGAAAGATAGGTGGTAATTGGCTTCTTTGATACTTTTTTTGGCTATACTGCTCAATCGTTGATCAGCAGATGTAGTGAGTCCATCTAGCAAATAATAGTGAAAACAGTCAAACATAAATTGTCTCATGATCGTATCTCCCCAATGGCCGTTAGGTCGCTCTACTAGAATCACATTCTTAAATGATCGCACATCGCGGTTCATAGGGTAGTCGTCTTCATGTTTGCCTTCGACTTCTGCTAGATACTGGTAGTAATTACGTGCTTCACCGATCAAGTCCAGCGAAATGTTTGTTATCGCAATATCTTGTTCAAGGATAGGTCCGTGTCCACACAATTCTCCCAATCTCTGACCAAGAATCATCACATTGTCAGCTAGATATAAAATATAATCCTTCTTAAAATCTTCCATTATTATATGTGTTTAAGTTCGATGGGCAAATCATAAAATGTCGGATGACGATATATTTTATCTTCAGCCGGGTCAAAAAGTGCTTCACTATCATCGGGATTTGAAGCAGTGATTTGTCTAGCTTCTACTACCCATATGCTCACACCTTCACTTCTTCTGGTATAGACATCTCTAGCATTTTGTATAGCCATATGTGCATCTGAAGCATGCAGACTTCCTACGTGCTTATGGTTGAGTCCGTTTTTGGACCTGATAAATATTTCGTAAAGTGGCCAGTTGTTCATATTTTTATATTTACTATTAATTAGGGCATGTGGTTGGAATCGTGATAATTTGGCCAAGCGTGGTGACATTTGTGAGAAAACAGTTATTACCTATATCTCGTGATATCAATCCTTTTAGACCTTCTTGAATATAAAAATCACCTGATTGGATTATCATTGCATTTGGTGGAACACTTGGAATGGATGATGCAGACAATTTACCATTTGCATCTATGACTAGTCTCCATACGGCATTATTTGGAGATCTTAGTAAGAACCCAATATTTGATTGTTCTATCAATATACTGCCTGATTTGGTACCTGCACTCAATGCAAGAACATTTGTTATTTGTGTTGTCGATATTTCGCCAAGGTTATTTACCCTCAGTCTATATTTTTCATTTTCTATATTAAATAATACCAAACCGGCATTGATGTTATTGATCATATAATCAGCCGTTGAAGTTACAGATGGTTGATATTTAGACAACAAAGCCATTTCTACAGCTGCCACAGCATCTATCCGACCATACCCGAATGTATTGTTTGGAATCGACGAACCGGGTACACCACCACAAGTCTGGGCTGATGTAATGTGAATAGCTGTCTGCTCTATAATATCTTCTATCAGATCGACTTCACCTGAAAGTGATGGATTGGCAGATATCAGTAATGCGACTAGGCCAGCCACATGCGGACCTGCCATGCTTGTGCCACTAAATGATGCATATCCACCGTTTTTTATGGCAGAACGTACTCCAGATCCTGGTGCAGATCCTGGTGCAGAAATATTTGGTTTTAGTCTATTAGAATTATCAACAGTCACAGGTCCTCGACTACTAAATCCTGAGATGACATCTGCACTAGTTGTAGATCCTACGGAAAAACTTCCTTCAAATATGGCAGGTGGGTCTTTTACAGTGCTACATCCTGCCCCATAGTTACCAGCTGAAACAACTATAACACAACCGGCGTTCCTAAGATTATTTAGAGCTAATTCCATCACGTCAAAATTACTAGTGTCACAACCTTCCATTGGTGGACAGCCCCAAGAATTATTAATGACATGTGGCATCTTGGTAGGGTCAGCAGTACCGCCACCTACTGGAGTGGGTGCAAGAAACCATTCAAAACACTCCACATAGGTCGTCAATGTGCCATAACCATTCTCCATATTGCGACATCCTATCCATTTTGCACCCGGGGCAGCACCTATCTGATTGCTTCCACCATCATCTCCGACCATAGTTCCCATGGTATGTGTACCATGATTGTTATCATCACAAGGTATTATTGAATTAAATCCACAAGAATTTGTACCCGGACTTATTGGATTATCCATAATAATCGCATCATGCCAATTGTAATCGTGATCTGCTACACTTCCGTTCCATCCACGATATTGATTTTTGAGCGCAGTATGGTCCCATTTATATCCAGTATCCTGTCCCCCTATGACTACATTTTGACCAGTGTATCCTAATGCCCAAACTTCTGGAGCATTAATTTTTGAAATATTCCATTCTATCCCACGATTTTGACCGACTGTTCGTTCGAGTATGGGCTCGAGCATCACAAAGTTACCATCACGTATGATATTCTTAACTGAACCTAAAGTTGCTATTTCTTCTATCAAAGCCATATCAGCAATAAGTGAGACCATATTGACGATGTAAAAGCTCCTAAATGACTTACCCTTTGACTTCAATAAATCAGTAAGTTCACTTTGTGTATTTTTAGCTTTTGTGGTAAGCTGCTCATACATAAAATTTGCTTTGTTATCCTTTCCTTTTAGTGATTTTACTTGGTTAACATCTGCTTGTGCGTGGAGTATAACGACAATATTTTGGTTATCCTTTACATCAGCAACAAATAGCTTACTGTCTACCTTACTTTGTTGACAAATGAGTACATTTGAAACAGTGATAATAAAAAAAAATACCAAGAAATACCGATTCATTTATAAATTATGTTTTATGCTACAGCCAATTTTACTTGTTGTTGCTTTTCAGCGTATGCTACAGCTGCATCTCTAACCCATGCCCCATCTTCGTGTGCTTTCACCCTAGCAGCTAGTCTTTCTTTATTACAAGGACCATTGCCATTTACAACATTCCAAAATTCATCCCAATCTATTGGGCCAAAATCATAATGACCTGTCTCTTCATTATATTTCAATAACGGATCCGGTATAGTTATCCCTAATATTTCTGCTTGTGCGACTGACATATCTACAAATCTCTGTCTTAACTCATCATTGGAAAACCTTTTGATCTTCCACTTCATAGATTGTGCAGAATGTGGAGAATCTCCATCACTTGGACCAAACATCATCAGCGATGGCCACCACCATCTATTGAGTGCATCTTGTGCCAGTTCTTTTTGTTCTGGCGTCCCATTGCACAAGGTTAGTAAAATCTCATATCCCTGTCGTTGGTGGAAAGATTCTTCCTTGCACACACGTACCATCGCACGAGCATAAGGCCCATAAGAACATCTACAAAGTGGTACTTGATTCATTATCGCTGCACCATCTACCAGCCAACCCACAGCACCCATATCTGCCCAAGTCAAAGTAGGATAGTTAAATATACTCGAATATTTAGCTTTGCCAGAATGCAACTGATCAAGCATCTCATCTCTGGATACTCCTAGCGTTTCTGCAGCAGAATAAAGGTATAAACCATGACCTGCTTCGTCTTGTACTTTGGCGAGTAGCGCGAGTTTGCGTTTCAGGCTCGGAGCTCTTGTGATCCAATTGCCCTCAGGCAGCATTCCTACGATCTCAGAATGTGCATGTTGGGAAATCTGTCTTACCAATGTTTTGCGATAAGCATCAGGCATCCAATCTCTTGCTTCGATCTTTTCATCGTTATCTATGGCTGTCTGAAATCTGTGTTCCAATGAATTTATATTTTCCATGATATTCTATTTTATTAGTATAATATTTATATTCTAAAAGTGTTTCTGTAAAATCAATTTTTATGGAGTGCATTTGAAATAAAACTTGTCAATTCTTGTTGCAACTCCTCCTTTTTATATTTTTTGACACCCGCATATGACCAACTCAATGTTTTTATGATGACATTAAAGACAATATCTGTATGTTCAAAATAAAATTTATTATCATCCCTTCCATCTGTCAATATCTTTTTAAACTTCTTTTCGTAATCCTTTCTCATCACTAAAAAATCACTTAGTACTGGCTCTGGTAGATACCTCCATTCATCATTAAAAACAGTAATGGAAGCGAGATTGTCAAAGGCGATATCTAAGTGTAGCGATATTAAAGATTTCAACTTCGTTTGAGCAGAAGTATCACTGATCGAAATCTGATATATTCCTTCCGTAAACTTCGTTGCGCAGCCCATACAAATTTCACTAAGCAAATCCTCTTTTGACTTAATATGGCTGTAAATACTCGAAGGTTCCAATCCTACTTTCGTAGCTAAATCTCTAATGGAAGAAGCATTATATCCTTTATCTTTGAATAAATCTGCCGCAGCATTTACGATTATTTGTTTTTTACTTATTTTTTCGGCGATCATCGTCACATTATTTTTGGTCAAAGTCTACACTTATCTTCTCACTTCTGGGATGAGCTTGACATAACAAAATAAATCCTGCTTCGAGCTCATCGGGTTCGAGTGCGTAATTAAGGTCCATAAATATATCACCTTCTACCAATTTTGCTTTGCAAGTGCTACACACACCTCCTTTGCATGCGTAAGGTAAATCAGCACCATTTTCCAAGGCAGCATCCAGAAGATTTATGCCATTGTAGCCTACTGAAAACTCAAAAATATCTCCATCCATTTTGATAGATACCAGACTTGAAAGTTCATCATTTAAAGGGTTAGATTTGGGTTGATTCTCTTTTGACTTCGCTACTATTCCATCCGTATTAAATAATTCAAAATGAATCTTTGAAGCATCTACACCCAAATTGACTAATGCATCCTTAACGCTAAATATCATTTCAGATGGACCACACAATAGGTAGGCATCTGTATTTTCAGGAGCAAAAAACTTACCTGAAAACTGACTGCATTTATCACCATCTATTCTACCATATTGAATAGGAATACCTATTTTTTCTTTGGTAAATATGTGATAAAGTGCAAATCTTGATAAATATTTATTTTTAATCCCTTCCAGCTCTTCTCTAAATATAATGGACTCAAAGTTTTTATTTCCATAAAACAATACAATTTGGATGTCTGTATATGTTTTTAAAAGATGTTTGATATGCGACATTACTGGAGTAATGCCACTTCCTGCTGCAAAAAATACAACTTGACCTTTTGTATCTAGCGGTGGATGGTATATAAAATTACCCGTCGGGTACATGACTTCTAGTGAGTCACCTTCTTTAAGATCTTCTACGGCGTAAGTTGAGAATCTTCCGTCTTCTACTTTTTTGACTACTATGGAAACTGCGTCTTCTTCTGGGGCAGTACATATCGAATAAGATCGTCTCAAATCTTCCCCATTTATATTTTTTCTGATGGTCAGGTATTGACCAGCGACATACTTAAAATCTTCTTTGAGTACTTCGGGGATATCAAAGGTAATCTTGACGCTATCCTTCGTTTGTTTGTCAATATTTTTGACGATTAGATTTTGAAAATATTTACTACTCATACAATACGAACATTTGTTCGCAAAATAAGTTTTATATTTGAATTACTTTCTATTTTTTCGTAAAAACATTTTGTATTGCAAAGGTACTATACAAAGGTATGTTGGTGAAGTTACAGTTAACGATTAGATTTCTTGGCGAAATTCTTACAAATTGTTTGGGTTTATAGCGTTCTTCAAATACTCGTATGCCTGTGGTATTTCTATTTGTGCCGCTTTTCACTTTGATAGGCATAAAATTAACTTTACCAACTGGGAAAGATGTCGTTTTTCCTAAACTAACACCTAATAATGACCCCGCAGCAAATTCGTGAAACTAGACACTTACTTTCTAAAAGCTTAGCTAAAAACATGTTTCGACTTGTTTATGATAGCTTCCTAATCAATCCTTCTTGTGCAGTACTTGCCACCAAGATCCCATCTTTTGTAAATATTTTTCCAGTACAAAACGCTCTTCCACTATTCGCGTTGCTACTTTCTACTACATATAGCAACCAATCATCCGTCCTAACTGGTCTATGAAACCACATGGCATGGTCCAGACTAGCGATCTGCATCGGAGTAGTAAAAAACGATAATCCGTGCGGCATCAAG
>JBBRJL010000060.1:0-9408 GCA_038219375.1 Chitinophagales bacterium
AGTGGAATCGGAAGACAGCGTATTTAGATTTAGCTCGGGTGGATAGCCTATCGTATCGAGTAGTTCTACTACTTTTCTAAGCGATATTTGATTAGGATCATAGGTAAGGGTTGCTTTTTTAGCTAAAAAATTGACCCGTGTAGCCAAAATTCCTGGACTTAGCTTTCCTAGATTTTCTAGTAACCAAATACACGACGCACAATGTATCTGAGGTAGCGATATGCTCAATTTACATATGTTTGTATCTCTAAATTCTAAAATTCTAGACACTACATCTTCATCATCCAGAAAAGCGTAGTTTTTATCTACCACAGACCGTCTGCTGATGCCAGGATTATCTGTAAAATTGTAGTAATCGCTCAATCCATTTTCAGCCAATATGGTGTACACAATCTGACAGCCATTACAACAGAAATCTTTCTCGTCATTTATCGGGTGATCTTCGGGACAGTCATCTCCACAATGCGTGCATATAGTATGCGTAGCTGGAGTTGCCGATTTGAGCTTGAACATATTACTATTGTTTTGAAGCATCAAAATTAAGATAGATGTCACACAAGAAATCTGCGTCGTATCACATTTTGATATGATCTAAATCATAACATTGGCATGTTTTATTTTAGAGTATGTTTAAATTTTTATTTATTAATCCATTTGTATAAGCGTTGTGTTTTGAACACGACAATGATCAAAAAAACCACGGATTAGCTTTGCTGCATGTTCCAACTCATCCAATTGTGGTAGAAAAACTACTCTGAAATGATCTTTTATGGGATAATTAAATCCCGATCCAGGTACTATTAAGACATGTTTTTCTTCGAGCAATTTATAAGCAAAATCTTCGTCGTGTTTAAAGTCAAATTTTTTCAAATCTATTTTTGGGAATAGATACAATGCACCTTTAGGTTTTACACAAGTGATGCCAGGGATATCCGTCATTAGGTAATAGATCAGATCTCTTTGTTTGGCTAGTCGTCCCTCAGGAGCTACAAGGTCGTCAATACTCTGATAGCCACCCAAGGCTGTTTGGATCGCATATTGTGTGGGTACATTGGCACACAGACGCATACTAGCTAATAGATTGAGACCTTCGGTGATAGATTTTGCAAGGTGTATAGGTCCACTGAGAATCAACCAACCTCCACGAAAACCAGCCGCCCGATAATTTTTGGACAATCCACCGTACGTAAATACCAACACGTCATCACTGAGTGCTGCTGTAGGATGATGTTTATGTCCATCATAGAGGATCTTATCATAAATCTCGTCAGAAAAAATGATCAATTTGTGCTCTTGCGCTAGCTTTACGATGGACTGTAATATAGACTTTTCGTAAACAGCACCAGTAGGATTATTTGGATTGATGAGGATAATACCTTTGGTTTTGGAAGTAATTTTCGATCTGATATCTGCTATATCCGGATTCCAATCGGCAGACTCATCACAGATGTAATGCACAGGTTTGCCACCCGACAAAGCTACCGCCGTCGTCCATAGTGGATAATCAGGCGAAGGTATCAATATTTCATCTCCTTCATTAATGACAGCTTGCATACTCATCAAGATTAACTCACTCACCCCATTTCCTATGAATATATCATCAATCGTCACGCCATGTATGCCTTGTTTCTGACTATAATGCATGACGGCCTTGCGTGCCGGAAAAATACCTAAATGATGGGAATATCCTTGTGCGTTTCGCAAATTTAGGATCATATCTTGCATGATTTCATCCGGCACATCAAATCCAAAAGGGGCAGGATTTCCTATATTGAGGTTGATGATTTTCTGACCCATAGACTCGAGCTGCTGCGCTTTATCAAATATGGGACCACGGATAGCATAGCTTAGATTATGTAGTCTATCACTTTTTAAAAAAGGGGATTCTGGCATGTTTTTCAGTTTACGGGCCAAAAGTAGGTATAATTTCAGTGGGACATATCTTCGTGTGCCATTATTTACGATTTTGGTGGAAGCAGATATTGTCTACTTTTTGACTTTGTCAGGGTTGTCTTTGATGAATGACGCCCATCCTGAATGTTTTTTCTGACCACCAAGGATACCACCTGATTGGTTAAAATGTGTAACAGCCACACCCAAAGCATCCGTAGCATCGAGATGTTTGGAAGAAATTTTGATTTTTAGGATGCTTTCTAGCATGGCGGCTACCTGCTCTTTGGAAGCATTCCCATTTCCGGTGATGGATTGTTTTATTTTTTTTGGAGCGTATTCCTGAATATCCAGTCCCATAGTCATTGCAGCTGCCATAGCTACACCTTGAGCCCGACCCAATTTGAGCATAGACTGTACATTTTTTCCGTAAAATGGAGCTTCGATAGCCAATTGTTTTGGAAGATATGTTTCGATAATTTCTTGCAACTGAAGGAAGATTTCTTTTAGCTTTTCATGATGATCTTCATATTTTTCAAGACGAAAAACACCAAAATTTAAAACTCTCAGTTGTTTGCCATCTACTTCTAGTACTGCATAACCCAAGATATTAGTACCGGGATCGACACCCAATATTTTGTATGATTCGGTTGGTTTTGTGGTGTTTACAGCCATTTCATATGGTTAGCTTCCGTACTCTTACTACTTAAAGATAGTTCATCAATCTTGCGGTAATCTGAAAGTTGACGATCTGAATACATAGGTGGGAATATCGACCTACGCTGATGAATCAGATTATTTAGTTCGATAATATCCATAAATGCTTCTATTTAAACTGCAAAGATGATGTTTTTACGCCCAATTTTATTCAATTTTCATATAATTTATAAAACCTATTTCAACCCAAAGTTGCTTGTCACCACCAATGATGTCAAAAATTGACATATATTTGCAGAAAATATTTTATGTTACTATCATCCACGGAAGAAAATTATTTAAAAGCGATATTTAAAATAGCTGAAAAAGAAAAAAAATCTGCTAGTACCAATTCTATTGCGAAACAATTGGACACAACAGCTGCTTCTGTTACAGATATGGTCAAAAGATTGGCAGAGAAAGAACTCATCAATTATGAAAAATATAAGGGTGTCACGCTAACAAATGCAGGGAATAAAGTAGCTACGAGCCTGATCAGGAAACATAGGTTGTGGGAAGTTTTTCTAGTTAATAAATTGCGGTTTGCTTGGCATCAAGTGCACGATATTGCAGAAGAACTTGAGCATCTAGATTCAGATGAATTGATCAGTAGATTGGATGCTTTTCTGGATTATCCCAAGTTTGACCCCCATGGAGATCCTATTCCGAATGCAGAAGGGAAATTTACCATCAGAAACCAAATGAGTCTAAGCGAAATGTCTATTGCTCAACAAGGAATCGTACTAGGCGTCAAAGAGCATCAAACAGAATTTCTAAAACACCTTACGAAGATAAATATTAAGCTCGGTAGTGAGATTAAAATTATAGAAATTACTGATTACGACAAGTCTATGAAGATACTTATCGACCAAAAACATGATCAAATCATCAGCAAACAGATCAGCCAGAATCTATTGATGAAATCTACCTAGGGAATGGTAAAGAAATAGTAGTAAGTCTTTACCTAACAGGAGGCCACTCTTGGACTTACAGAAACCAACCTTTTAGGGGTCGATGGTCGACTTGAGTTGGATTAAGGGTACAAAACATTTGATTATCAAACTATGGTTGTTTTCGGATTGGACTTATTTATAAATTCAAAAAGCCAATAGGATTAGATTGAGATGCAACATCATAAAAATACCCAATATTAGGAAATAAAGTTACTAATTCTGAAGCTGGAACGCCATACCATAGAGCTAATTCTGCAAAATAAGCATCCGCCGATGTCGTAGGTATTAGCGATCCTCCACCTACTTCTAACGGATTTGTATCATTATTTGAATTATAATTTGTAAGTGCAAGGGAAGGATAATCGCCAAACATTCTTCGACCATTGACTGCGCCACCCATTATAAATACATTGCCTCCCCAAGCGTGATCTGTTCCATTTCCATTTGACGTAAGTGTCCTAGAAAATTCAGAAAGGGAGAAAGTAGTGACTTTATCAGCAATACCCAATTGCTCCATAGCGGCATTAAATTGATATAAAGCTGAATCTAAATTTGTCAGCATGCCGGCTTGTGTATTCAATAATTCATCATGATGATCCCAACCACCAAAATCAACAAAAAATATTTGTCTATTCATCTCAAGAGCTTCTCTTCCTGCTATAGTCTTTGCTATCATTTTAAAAGACTGCGACAATTCAGTGGTTGAAAAAGGAACTGTGAAATTTGGGGCATTGTTTATAACTGTTGAAAGCATTTCGTTACCTTCGATTGAAGTCTTTATTGTTCTAGCGTAGGTGTTCTTAAATACATTCTGATAAACCGGATTGACCATTCCTTCAATTGCAGCTCGTTTAAGTGTATTTAATGCCCAGTCAGTATTATTATAATTAGTAATACCAATACTTCCGTCGGTAGGATGAAGGGTAAATTCCACAGAATTATTTCCAGTTTGAAATATGTTACTCCCAGACAAAGAAATATTCATTGAAATGGTTTGATTTTCATTAGATGAATAAAGCAAATCTGCCATTTTGCCTGCCCATCCTTGGGCCGAACGCTGATGTGGTACACCTGTTTGCCAGTGCATTACTTGATCGGCGTGAGAGTATAGACCTAGGGGAATAGGGACAGAGCCATCATAAAATTGCTGTTTTGTAATAGGCTGGACTAAGGAACCTACATTGGATATAAATGCTAGTTTATTTGCTTCAAATAATGCTTGCATACGTACCATTGACGGATGCAATCCATATTGTTTCCCATCAGATACCAATGGGTTGATAGGCCTTAACGAGCTAAGCGGCAAGGCCATATTTGACCTAGTATTGGCATATACTGCATACTCCGGAGCACTTCTTGGAGCTAACATATTGAATGAATCAGCACCACCTGAGTTCAAAATGCAAACTAGTGCTTTATAGTCGCCAGGCATGGCACCCACGCTTGAGTTAAATGCCGCAGAAGCATTTATTGTACTCAAATTAAAAATTGTAGAGAACATAGTGGTTGCTCCCATAGCACCACAACTTGCCTGACCAAAAAACTTTCTTCTAGACGCGTTATATATATTATCTTTATTTGCCATTTCTAATATTTTATTTCCTTTAAAGCAAGGTGTTATTTTGTACAATTATAATCGGGAGAAATCATCATCAAATATAAAGCAAGTTTTACCCTTGTGCCATTAGGACTTGCTTGCTCCCAAGGAGTTTGCATTGGGTTTAATGCATCTCTCATTATTTGTCTCGTTTCGTCTGATAGCTGACCATGTGTAAAAACCTTATCTAACACATTAATTAAAGTTTCTGTGTCATTAGCTACTGCTTCTAGCTCATTTGTCAATATCCAGACACCATCTTGATCATCTGGATAGGAACCTTCCCAACTAAACATCAATGAATTCCCCAATGTCCAGCGATGAACAGAATTTATATATCCAATGGAAGAAGCTGTATTATGGATTTTAAATTCTGGACCTACAAGATTTAAAGCCGACCAATCTCCCGCAGGCTGATAATCGGGACTATAAAAATTAAATACAGACGGAGATGCCATTACATGTTGTCTTGTAGCATCTAAATAATTGAAACCATTATTCCAATACCTATCTCGATGTGAATCCGTAGGCAATGCTCTTGCTATGTGCGTATATCTGAGTATAGGCTCTCGAAGTTTTCCGCCATTTGGGTTTAGATAGGCTGCTTCTGATCGAGCATCTTCGTCCAATAATATTGCTTTTAGTACTGCTTTCATATCTCCTCGAACACCTGATCCATTGTCAGCAAATTTTGCAGCTACTCGTCCTACATATGCAGGCGATGGATTGGAAGTAACTAATCTTTGGATAAGCCTGTAAGATACAAATGGACCTGTATTCGGGTGATTAAATAAAAAATCTACTGCATTATCTATTTCTGCCATAGCCGTAGCATTGGTATAAGTAGTGCTTCCAGGTATGGTGTGACCTAGAAATGTTTTGGGTCCTATTTCGTGTGCCCATGCAAACATAATCATAGGTACGGTTTTATCTAAACAATACATATTTGTTCCGAATTCAGGTTGATCAGGACAGTACATCATATCTAAAGTAGCCCCACCACCGAGACCTGTGAACACTTTAGCCAAATCTTTTATATCGTCGTTATTATAAGTTGGTATTGGGTTTCCACTTCCGTCCGTCATTAATGTGCCATCAGGGTTTAACTCAAAAAGACCAATCGAAAATAACTGCATAATTTCTCTTGCATAGTTTTCGTCGGGATGTATATTGTTTTCTGTATCTTCTCTTGGGTTGTTTAAGTGGCTCAAATAATAACCCATGGCAGGGTGTTTGGTTACCTGCATCAAAATGTCTTTGTAATTTCCGAAGGCATTTGTTACAAAGATATCATAGTAAGTACTCAAACAATCTGCCCAATCACGAAGATCGGAATTGATAGAAGTAACCAATATCTGGCTTAATGCATAGGCTGTCCGTTGTCTTAACAGGTCTTCATTGGTCATATTTCTTTGCCACCATGCATAATTAAAATGCAAGGCATAAGGACCGAATGTCTCATTGTCAAGGGCATAGATTTCATCCCATATGGTATTCATTAGCGGAAGTATAGTTTGTGGTGTTTTTATAAATTGGCTATCAATCCATACCTCATATCCCATATCTCTCACTTCTTCGATTGTTTCCATATTGGCACCAAAAGTAGTTTGACCAAGAAATCTGGAAGCATCATACGTCAAAGCGTCAAGTCCAGAACCATCTAGGGTTTTGGCAGGTGTAGATACTCCGCTACTACTGCTTGCGGTCACCGTAATACCGATATTATTACCCGCACCGATGTAGTCTTTGTACTGTTGCGCATACAATGTTGAGAAACAACCAATTATAATAAATGTGAGTAAATTATTCCTTACATTCATGATTTTTTATTTTGAATTTTAACTTAAAAATATTCAGGATAACAAATGCAATAACTACTTTATTACTTCAAGTTTGATAGATTTTGAAGCTCCATTTTGGGAGACAATCAGAAAATATAATCCTGAAGTCAACTGAACCCCTGATAGATTGAAAGTGGTTATTTCAGACTGAATATTTATATTATTTGAAAAGATTTCTCGACCATTGATGTCCATAAGAGATAGTCTAACATCGCCCTGAGGAAAATCAGTCAGACTGATGACAGAACCATTGTTAAATGGATTGGGAGCTGCGGATATTCCCGCATCTTTTAATGGATCTACTACGCTGCTGATAGTAGCAATAGTGCCAAATATTTTTATTTCACTTAATCCATAACAAGTGCCACCATGATTTGACATGGCCGTAATTAGGACATATCGTGCTATTTTGCCTCCGAAATCTGGGCCAGCTACGCCTTGATAAAACGATGATCCCGGACCTACGGGAATAGTAAACCTGCCCCATTCTTGCCATGTGGTTCCATCTACGGATATATCGATCATTACATCCTTCATCCCGTCTTGTAATTTTCCAGTAAGTGGAGTTAAACTCCAAGATTCATTATCGTAACTATTTATTCTCTCCGGCGTATTAAAATTCCAAATTTTTGAATTTTGCAAGGCGTAGGTATCATTGAAATTATAAAGGATCCAATGTCCATTGCCCCTTACTGGATTGGGAGATGGGGATGACTGGCAGGACAACCAAGCTTCCGTCAAGGTAGTACTATGTCTGTCGGGGAATACTGCTGCTTGCCCCTGAATATTTGCGAGTGACAAAGTAAGAATACAAAATATTAGTAAAAGTCGGATTTCCATCATAAAGATTTTATATAAACATATCAAAGGAACGAATAAAATATACTTTCCCCTACATTAAAGCTAATTAAATGAGGCATACTCAAAATAATTTACATTGAATGACTACTTTTGGGCAAATTAATCGTCAGAAGAAATTAAAATTAGTAAAAATTAAGTTTAAGTAAACCAAAGAAATTTATCAAAAGTGAAATATATAGTTCTTTTTACCATCACCATTCTCCTACTTTTTGCTGGATATAATGCGCTCAAATTGCATAGTGAATACAAGCTCCTTAAAGTAAATAAAGAAGATCTCGCCGAGATAAATAAGATAAATTATGGTCTTTTTAATATCCAACATTGGAAAAAAGAAGCGCTACAAGTCTTCGAAAATAGAATAGGCGAGTTTGAAATTTCTTCCCAAGCCTATGATCAAGTGGTCATAGAACTAGAAAAATACCTGCGAGGTCTCAATAGAGAATTCATCGATAGCGGTAAGATTTTTGAAAACATATTTGCGGAAGCAGAAAAGAATGAAAAAGTAAATAAGATGTTTCTAAAACTTATAAAAGAAAATACTGGGTTACAAATAAAACTCTTCAATATACCCAAATATATACCAGGAATGGCGGTCCAACTCGCCAACGAACTCAAAAAACAAGAACCACAATTGAGAGATATCATGCGTGCAGAACTAAAAAAAATCATTAAAGATGAAGATCTTAATAATTACGTTGACCCAAGACAAAAAATCTATGATAAATATAAAACATCAGATCTAAAAGCAACAAACGATGTGCTGATAAGCCAAATAGAATTCCAAGAAAAAAATATTGACCATTTAATCCAATGGATCTACGGATGCCTATTATTCTCATTCGTCTTGTCGTGGGTTTTTATAACAGTGATAGGATTTAAGAACAGCATAACTTTGATCACTATAAATTCAGTGGTTTTGTTATTACTCGGCATATCGTTGCCTATGATAGATATAGAGGCAGTACTCAATTCATTTACAATCAATCTACTTGGCAGTGATATTGGTTTTGAAAAACAATATATGTATTACCAAAGTAAATCTATCCTTGACGTCACTGAAACACTGATCAAAGCACGTGGACTGGATATCAAAATAGTTGGCGTTATGATACTACTTTTTAGTATTGTGTTTCCATTGATCAAGTTATTATTATCCACAGCATATCTTTATTCTACAAAGATTGCAAACAACAAAATGGTGCAAAACATTATTTTCTACCTTGGCAAATGGAGTATGGCTGATGTGTTTGTAGTGGCTATGTTTATGGCTTATATCGGGTTTTATGGTATTATCTCCTCACAGCTCAATGCGATAGCCAATAATGAAGGTGGATTTGCTGTTGAGACGATCAATAATTCAAAACTTTCTCCTGGAGCACTATTTTTTACGACGTATTGTGTGTTTTCGATAGTTATTGGTATCATGATAAATAGGCGTAATAGTCCAAGTATTTCATAGTGTAATTATTTCCATGTAAGTATCTAAAAAAAAAATAGCTCGTAGCTGCATGCTTTAGACAAGCAGCTACGAAACATAATTTATTAGCTTCCTGGACTACCTGTACCCACG